>CAMDNL010000007.1 GCA_945902975.1 Chitinophaga pinensis | reverse complement strand
ACTGAGAGTTTGTGGGCATGCCCACCAGTTGTATGTGCCATGAAGCATTTTGATTGGAGAACAAAGTTTATAAAAAAAATAGAAACAAACCGAATAGATCGAAAGTATTTTATAACTATTTTAGAAGTAGCTGATTCTAGATCCTCCTTGCAAAACTAGGGCTTGTAAGCACCCCACTTTGCTTCCACTGCTTTAAAACGGAAATCAAAAATTTCCTGGAGCTGTTTTTTGACAAAAAGCACTTGCGCAATATCCCCCAAGAACCCCATTGGGATTTTGTAATGGACAATATCATCCATTTTTACGCCACCTGGAACTGCTTTGAAATGGTGTTGGTGGTGCCACATGGTATAGGGACCAAATCGCTGCTCGTCTACAAAATAAGCACCTTCCACCACATGTGTGATTTCAGTCATCCAATATAAAGGGATATTCAATAAAGGTTTAACTGTGTATTCAATGATCTGCCCTGGATACATTTTTTCACCATGAAATTGACTGATGATATTGAAACCCATCTTTGCCGGAGTTATTTTAGCCAAATTGGCTGGACTACTAAAGAAATCCCAGGCCTCGGTTAAAGAAATAGGGATGAATTGCTCGGTGTGGATGGTATAAACTTTAGACATACCTGATTAACAATGCTTTTGGCATTTTGTTGTATAAAATCGCCACAAAGCCATTAATTTTAACCCATGATTAGTAAAGCAGATCAGCAGTTGGCCTTTGAAAAGGTGTACCAAGGATTAAACGAGGCACAAAAAAAGGCAGTAGACACCATTGAGGGACCAGTCATGGTGATTGCTGGACCGGGCACAGGTAAAACACAGATTCTGGGAGCTAGGATAGGAAAAATTTTATTGGAGACAGATACTGCACCAGAAAGCATTTTATGTCTTACTTATACAGACGCTGGCGCGATTGCAATGCGCAAAAGGTTGATGGATTTTATTGGAACTGCGGCTTATAAAGTCACCATCGCCACCTTCCACTCTTTTTGCAATGATATCATTCAAGACAATTTATCCCTTTTTGAGAAGCCAAGTTTGGACCCGATATCCGAATTAGAAAAAATTGCTTTACTCAAAGAACTCATAGACCAATTTGATAAAACCAATCCCTTAAAGCGATTCAAGGGAGATGTGTATTATGAGATGAATAACTTAATGAAGTTGTTTAGCACTATGAAAAAGGAAGGATGGGATGTGGCATACTTAACAACACAGATAGATGAATACATAAAGGACATTCCATTTAGAGATGAATTTGTATACAAAAAAAAGTACAAGCAGTTTGAGGCGGGTGATTTAAAACAGGGGTTAGTGGATGATGCGATTGAAAAGATGGGTAAGCTAAAAGCTGCGGTGGCCGCTTTTGACCAGTACCAATCGCTCATGAAAAAACATGGACGTTACGATTTTGATGATATGATTAATTGGGTCATTGGGGCGTTTAAAGAAAATAAAAATCTATTAGCGCAATACCAAGAACGTTACTTGTATATTTTAGTAGATGAATTCCAAGACACGAGTGGCACACAGAACGAGCTCGTGCAATTGTTGACCAACTATTGGGAGCAACCGAATTTATTTGTGGTAGGTGATGATGACCAAAGTATTTTTAGATTCCAAGGTGCCAATGTCGAAAACATGTTGCACTTTCAAACAAAATTCAAGGATGATATTATTAATATTGTCTTAGAACAAAATTACCGTTCTACTCAGCCAATATTAGATGCGTCCACACAGGTCATCAATCAAAATCAAGAAAGGTTAATCAATAAAATTGGAGGCTTAACAAAAAATTTAATTGCATCACTCCCCGAGAATCAAGCCATTGACATTGCGCCATCTATCTTGCAATACAATGATCCACAAGAAGAGATGATGGATATCACCCAAAAAATTGCGCAACTAATAGAGACTGGGACGGCCCCAAAAGAGATTGCAGTGTTGTATAAAGAACATAAGTACGGAACCGAAATCGCGCATTTTTTACAGCAAAAGAATATTCCTATTTACAGCAGAAGAACTGCTAACCTTTTTGACCAAATACTGATTCAGCAAATCTTAAAGATACTAGACTATTTAGCCTGTGAGTGGGATCAACCTAACGAGGGCGCTAATTTATTATTTGAAATACTGCATTTTAAATGGTGGCAGATATCCCCTATCACCATTGCTACGCTTACAGTTGAAGCCAATCAATTAAAATACAATGCGAAAGAAAACAGTTTTAGAAAAGTATTAATTGATAAGACACAAGAAGTACAAACCGATTTATTTTCAAAAGGTGGATTAGAACAAGTGGCAAAAGCTGTTAAAGTATTGGAAGACTTAATTGGACAAATTCCCAATGTGACCTTGGTGAATTTGATTGAACAGATTTTACAAAAAACAGGCATCATTCAAGCCGTTTTAAATAGCGATGAAAAAGCGGCAGAATTGGATATGGTCACTTCTTTCTTTGATTTCATTAAAGAAGAAACACATCGTAAGCCTAGTTTAGATCTCAAGACCTTAGTAGATATTTTTAGGTTAATGAAACGCGAAGACATTCGCCTACCGCTGCCTATTACCTTAGGCTCCGATGCTGGAGTGAATTTGTTAACCACACATAGTAGTAAAGGGCTTGAATTCACGCATGTATTTTTAGCTGGGACCAATGCCGCTTATTGGGAGAAGAAAAGAACAACTGCTGCTGCGGGTTATAGCCTGCCAGATACTGTGCTTAGTAGTTTGGAAAGAGCAGATGATAAGGAAGAATTAAGAAGACTATTTTATGTAGCCATCACAAGAGCAAAAAAGCATTTAACCATTTCTTATAGTAAGTTTAAGGCAGACGGGAAAGAACTTGAGCCAAGTCAATTTTTAATTGAACTCCTTCAAGGTAATAATGGCATGATAGACGCGCAACAACTAGATGCATCTATCAAAATGCAATATAAATTACTCCGTTTAGAAACGACAGTTAAACCTGAGATTGCCCAATTGGAAGCAGATTTTATCCAACCAAAATTGGATAAGTTTTCAATGAATGTCACTGCTTTGAACAATTACTTAAAATGCCCACTGCGTTTTTATTACAATAGCTTAATTCGTGTGCCTTCTGGAAAATCAGAAGCTACTACTTTTGGTTCTGCCATCCATGATGCACTCAATAAACTTTTTGAGAAAATGCAAAAAGCAGGAAACGTATTTCCTGATAAACAAACCCTTGTCGAAGATTTTGAATTCTACATGAAGAGGCATCGTGAAGCATTTACAAAACAAGAATTTAAAGATCGTGTGGATCTTGGTGGCACGGTCTTAGTCAACTATTACGACTTTTATGTGCAGCAGTGGAATAAAATTGTCGCAACCGAATACAGGGTCACGAATGTAGTAGTGAATGATATTCCTTTGAAAGGTGCGATTGACAAAATTGAATTCAATGGTAAAGAAGTGGTGGTAATTGATTACAAGACGGGTAATATTGACAACGCAAGAGATCAATTAAAGGGACCGAATGAAAAAAATCCAGATGGCGGTGATTACTGGAGACAGGCTGTTTTTTATAAAATACTCTTAAGACATCATCCAAAAAATTGGCAGGTTACGAGTGCAGAATTTGATTTTGTAGAGCCTAATAAGAAAAAAGCTTTTGAAAAAATTGCGATAGCCATTACAGAAGCAGACATCACCACAGTCCAACAGCAAATAAAAATGGTCTGGGGGAAAATCCAACAGAAAGATTTTTATACCGGCTGTGGCAAGGAAGATTGCCATTGGTGCAATTTTGTAAAAAACAATGAACTAGCCGTAGCATTGCATGCCCTAGAGGAGGAAATTTAACTAAGTTTGTAAAGTATGACCCGATTAAAATTGATTCCAACAATCCTACTATGTTGTTTGACTGCAATGGCACTCATTCAAATGGGTGGTTGTGCCAATATTGTACCCCCTTCTGGAGGGCCAAGAGATAGCATCCCGCCTTATGCTGTGTATGCCAAACCAAAGGACTCTAGTACCAACATTGCACCAAAGGAGATTTTGATCAGCTTTAACGAATATATTACCACCAATGCCTTACAAGAGCAATTGATTGTGTCCCCTAATATCAAGAACAATCCCTTGGTAGATCAAAGATTGAATATGGTGCGCATTCGATTATCAGATAGTTTAAATGCAAACACCACTTATAGTTTACAATTTGGCAATGCATTAAGAGATGTGAATGAAGGAAATATAGTTCAAAATTATACCTATGTATTTAGTACAGGCAATCAAATTGACACAGGTAAATTATTTGGAAAAGTTCAAATTGCTGAAACCGGATTAGTGGATAGTAGTTTAATTGCGGTCTTGCATCCAATTGAAAAAGATTCTGCCATCTATAAAGACAAACCCACTTACTATTCTAGAATCAATGGTCAAGGTATTTTTGAATTCAAATTTTTACCAGCGAGCGATTTTAATATCTATATAGTTCCAAATGATTTTAGCAAACGTTATGATGATTCAACAAAATTATTTGCATTTTTAGACCGCAGTGTTGCAGCAACTAAGACGAAGGACAGTATTCAGTTATATGCGTTTGAAGCTAGTCCAAAAAAAGAAAAAAAATTAGCCACTACGATAGGTTCAAAAAATGCAAAAAAGCAATCCCCCCTTTTAAAATACAGTAGCAATTTAGAGAATAATGAAAAAGATATATTAAGTCCATTGACCTTGAATTTTGAAACACCTATTTCCCTAAACGATAGCTTCATAATTCAGATCACCGATACCAATTTAGTAAAAAAAGAAGCTGCTGTACTAGCGATCAATCCACAAAATAAACAACAAGTTGAAATTGATTTTCCATGGGAAGCCGACACAGACTACAAATTGGTCTTGCCCCAAAAATCAATCAAGGATAGTCTTTCTAATTTTTTAGTGAAAGCAGATACCCTAAGATTTAAGACTAAACCAGAATCAAGTTATGGTACAGCGATTCTAAGAATCAATGGCTTTCAACAATTTGAGCATCCTGTTTTATTATTGATACAGGACCAGAAAGTAAAATTTAGCTACCCAATCACGCAGAACTTATTGCGCATTGATTTATTGCCGCCTGGAGACTACCAATTAAAATTATTGTCTGACGCCAATCAAAATGGGCGCTGGGATACGGGCAAATTCATGGGTAAAAAACTGCAGCCAGAATTGGTGCGTAATCTTAAACTTGTTTTAAATATCAAGTCTAAATGGGATAATGAAATGAACCTCATTTTAAAACCCTAATTTTGTTTTTTATAATTGTATGCAACTACCCTCTTCCTTACTTGAAAACGCTGTAGCAGAATTTTCCAAACTTCCGGGTATTGGTAAAAAAACGGCATTGCGTTTGGTATTGCATTTATTAAAGCAAGAGGCATCCAGCACCAACCAGTTTAGTGAAGCTTTAGTTAGGATGCGAAAGGAAATCCAATTTTGTAAAAACTGCTTTAATATTAGTGATGGGCCTATCTGTTCTATCTGTTCAAACAATTCCCGATCCAAAGAAACCATTTGTGTGGTAGAGAATATTAGAGACGTAATTGCGATTGAAAATACCAGTCAATACCATGGCACATACCATGTATTAGGCGGTATCATTTCTCCATTGGATGGCATTGGCCCTGAACAATTAACCATTGAGCCTTTGATGGAGCGCATTCAAAAAAATGGGGTGACAGAATTGATTTTTGCATTAAATCCAACCATCCAAGGCGATACCACTATTTATTATATTCAAAAGAAAATGACGGGCAATGCATGCAAGGTCACGACCATTGCAAGAGGTATTGCATTTGGGGGCGAATTAGAATATGCCGATGAAATGACCTTGGGCAAGAGTATCTCCAACCGCCAACCCATCCAACAATACATCAAGTAAATTGTTATTTAAGGTAAACCCCTATTTTAATTAGACATTTGACCCATATTGGCAATACTATTTGGCAAAATAAAGGATAAACACTAATTTTAATGTTCAAACATTGATTTATGAACCTAAGACTCATCACCCTACTTATAGCAAGTCTTGCATTTGTACAAGTACAAGCTCAAAAAGTATATAGTACGAAAGCTGCCACTGTTAGATTCATTGCAGTGGATGATAAGGACATTGATGCCACCAATACAAAGGCGGTGAGTCGTCTAGAACCCAATGGGAAATTGAGTTTCATCATGCTATTGAAAGACTTTAGTTTTGAAATGGATTTAATGCAAAAGCATTTTAATGAGGAATATGTAGAGTCAGATAAATTTCCTAGAGGTTTTTTCAATGGAGAAATCACCAATATAAACTCTGTTAATTTCGCTAAAGACGGCAGCTACCCAATCATAGTTAAAGGCAATATGCAAGTACATGGTGTCAATAAAGCCATTGAGACAAAGGGCGTCATCCTCATTAAAAACGGGTTGCCAAAGGCCACTGCTAAGTTTACGGTAACCCTTAAGGATTTTGGCATTGGCGGCCTGTTGATTAAGATGGTTGCCGATAAAGTAGATATAGAAGTGGTTGCTAATTATCAATAATCATTATCCTGCCTATAATTTTGGTCATCATTTGATTGTGCCCTATCTTCGCTGCGCAACAGCAGGAGGATTTGTTTATTGTTCACCCTGCCATCCGAAAGGAGAAAAGAACTAATAAACGATACACTTATCGCCCCCCTACCTCTTTTCCTATTGGATGCTGCATAAAATTTAATGTAGTATTATGTCAATTAAGGAAGCTTTACAAGAAAGAATTTTAGTGATTGATGGCGCCATGGGCACCATGGTTCAACGTCATAAATTAACGGAAGAAGATTTTCGTGGAACAAGATTTGCCAATTGGCATTCCGATGTAAAAGGCAATAACGACCTTTTGTGTATCACACAACCAGCCATCATTACTGGTATTCATTTACAATACTTAGAAGCAGGCGCAGACATTATTGAAACCAATACTTTCAGTAGTACCTCTATCGCCATGGCAGATTATGACATGCAGGAACTGGCATACGAATTGAATGTGGCAGCTGCAAAATGCGTTCGTGATGCTATTGATCAGTACAAAGCAAAACATCCCAATAGCACCGAAAAATATATTGCAGGCGCAATTGGTCCTTTAAATAAAACATTAAGTCTTTCTCCCGATGTGAATAATCCTGGCTTTCGTGCAGTGACTTTTGACGAAGTCGTTGTGGCTTATACAGAACAGATTCGTGGATTAGTAGATGGAGGTGTAGACCTTATTTTAGTTGAAACTATTTTTGATACACTCAATGCCAAGGCTGCGATTTTTGCGATCAAGGAATATTTTAGAAAGATAGGACAGCCAGAATTACCGATTATGATTAGCGGCACCATCACAGATGCATCTGGCAGAACCTTAAGCGGTCAAACTTTAGAAGCATTTTATACTTCTGTGGCACATGCAAAACCATTGAGTGTGGGCTTGAATTGTGCATTAGGTGCACAAGAAATGCGTGCGCATATTGAGGAACTTTCTCAAATAGCTACCTGTTATACATCGGCCTATCCCAATGCAGGCTTACCGAATGCGATGGGTGAATATGATGAAGCCCCGCATCAAACGGCGCATTTTATTGAAGAATGGGCTAAAAATAAATTTGTAAATATTGTAGGCGGATGTTGTGGTACCACCCCCGACCATATCAAACATATGGCAGATAATGTGCGCAACATGCAACCAAGAAATTTACCTATTGTAGACAAAACTATTTAAGATTATGAGCGATCAAGTTATACATATTAAGCCCTATTTAAGATTGGCAGGACTAGAACCTTTAGTGATTCGTCCAGAAACAAATTTTGTGAATGTTGGTGAAAGAACCAATGTGACTGGCTCTAAAAAATTTGCAAGGCTTATTAAGGAAAATAAATATGAAGAGGCATTGTCTGTAGCGCGTCAACAAGCTGAAAGTGGTGCGCAGATCATTGATGTCAATATGGATGATGCGTTACTTGAAGGTGTGAAAGCCATGACCACTTATTTGAATTTATTGCAGAGCGAACCTGATATTGCAAAAATTCCCATCATGATTGATAGCTCAAAATTTGAGATCATCGAAGCGGGATTAAAATGTGTACAAGGAAAATGTATTGTGAACTCCATCTCTATGAAAGAAGGAGAAGCTAAGTTCATAGAACAAGCACATATCTGTAAAGCCTATGGTGCAGCAGTGATTGTGATGGCCTTTGATGAAGTAGGACAAGCAGATACCAAAGCAAGAAAAGTAGAGATTTGTTCACGCGCCTATAAAATTTTAGTAGAACAAGTTGGCTTCGATCCAGAAGACATCATTTTTGATCCAAACATTTTCGCAGTTGCAACAGGTATCGAAGAGCATAATAATTATGCAGTAGATTTTATTGAAGCAACAAGAGAAATTAAAGCATTAATGCCTTTGGCAAAAGTAAGTGGTGGCGTATCGAATGTGTCCTTCTCATTTAGAGGTAACGATGCAGTAAGAGAAGCCATTCATGCGGTGTTTTTATACCATGCAGTAAATGCAGGAATGGATATGGGTATTGTGAATGCAGGTCAATTAATTGTTTATGATGAGATTGAACCTGAATTAAAACAGCTTTGTGAGAATGTCATCTTGAATCAAAATAATGATGACAACCAAGCTACTGAAGCATTGATTCAATACGCTGATGCATTGAAGGCAAAAGGCGAAGACGCAGGACAAGTCGCAGAAGCCAATAGTAAAAAATTAGCATGGAGATCTGGTTCTGTAGAGGAAAGACTAGCGCATTCATTGATCAATGGAATTACCGATTTCATTGAAGCAGATACAGAAGAAGCAAGATTACAATATAGTGCACCATTAGAAGTGATTGAGGGTCCGTTGATGGCGGGCATGAATCAAGTGGGTGATTTGTTTGGTGCAGGTAAAATGTTTTTACCACAAGTAGTGAAAAGTGCAAGGGTGATGAAAAAAAGTGTGGCTGTTTTAACCCCATTTATCGAAGCCGAAAAAGAAAGATTAAAGAACGCATCTACCAATCCAAATGGTCAAACAAAAGGGCCAGCAAAAATTTTATTGGCTACGGTAAAAGGCGATGTGCATGATATTGGAAAAAATATTGTAGGTGTAGTATTGGGCTGTAATGGCTATGAAATTATTGACATTGGGGTGATGGTACCTGCAGATAAAATTTTATCAGAAGCAGAAAAACACCAAGTAGATATTATAGGATTAAGTGGATTGATTACGCCATCACTGGACGAGATGGTCTACATTGCCAAAGAAATGAAACGTCGTGGGATGACCATTCCATTGATGATTGGAGGAGCGACGACTTCTAGAATGCATACCGCAGTTAAAATTGCGCCAGAATACAATGATGGTGTGATTCATGTATTAGATGCATCAAGAAGTGTGACTGTGGCTGGTTCTTTATTGAACAAAGAATTAAAAAAGCCTTTCTTAGCAGAGTTAGAACAAGCATATACCCAATTAAAGACAGACTTTGACAATAAAAAAACAGTCAAGCAAAATATCCCCTATGCTACAGCATTAGAAAATAAAGTAGCGATTGATTGGAGCGAATTTAATGCAACTGCACCAAGTTTCACTGGAAATAAAGCCATTGAAATTACAGATCTTTCTGTACTAGTGGACTATATAGATTGGAAGCCATTCTTTATTGCATGGGAATTACATGGAAATTACCCAGCCATTTTAACAGATGAAGTTGTTGGTGAAGTCGCAAGTAAATTATACCAAGACGCGCAAGCCTTGTTAAAAAAGATCATTGAAGAAAATTGGTTAACAGCGAAGGGCGCAGTTGGATTTTGGCCAGCAAGTGCTGCTGGTGATGATGTGATGGTTACCGACGGTGCAAATCAAGTTGACTTGCATTTCCTAAGACAACAAGCAAAGAAAGCAGCAGGTCAACCAAATTTCTCCTTAGCAGATTTTATTTGTCCTGCAACCGAAAACAAAGCAGATTATATTGGCGCATTTGCGGTAACCATTCATGGTATCGAAAAGCATATCAAAGCATTTGAGGATAATTTAGATGATTACAATAAAATTATCTTGCAAGCATTAGCAGATCGTTTTGCCGAAGCATTTGCAGAATACTTGCACGTTAAAACAAGAAAAGAATATTGGGGTTATGCCAAGGATGAGCAATTAGACAACGAGGCATTGATCCAAGAAAATTATGTGGGTATTCGCCCTGCACCGGGCTATCCTGCTTGTCCAGACCATACCGAAAAATATCGTTTATTTGATTTATTGAATGCAGCAGAACATACTGGCATTAGTTTAACAGAAAGTTTAGCCATGTATCCAGCATCAAGTGTTTGTGGCTGGTATTTTGCACATCCACAAAGCCAATATTTTGGATTAGGAAAAATTCAGCAAGACCAAGTGGTTGATTATGCAAAAAGGAAAAATGAATCTTTAGAGTATATCACCAAGTGGTTGCAACCTGTGATTGATTAATCTTTTTCAAATAGCCACCAGAAACGTTTTTTAGGTGTGACCACATAACTTGAAACATATTTACGAATATGCTCAATGGCTTCGTCACAGTCATCGGTCAATAAGATAAAGTCTTTATCTTCTGGAGAAATAGTACCTGCTGCAATCATATGTTCCATCCATTGCATGAATGGCTCGTGGTAGTCCTTACCCATAACCACAATGGGAAAATTTTTGATGATTTTAGTTTGGACCAATGTAAGGGTCTCAAAAAATTCATCCTGTGTACCAAATCCACCAGGCATAATCACAAAAGCATAGGAATACTTGACCAATAAAACTTTTCTGATAAAGAAGAAGCTAAAAGTGATGGACTTATGTACGTATGGATTAGGGGATTGTTCAAAAGGTAATTGAATATTGCACCCAATAGATTTTCCACCAACTTCATAAGCACCTCTATTGGCCGCTTCCATAATGCCTGGACCACCACCAGTCATGGTAACAAAACCTAATTCAGCAATTTTTTGACCCATTTTTCTGGCTTGCTCATAATAAGGATGACCTTCTTTAAATCGGGCAGATCCAAATACGGTGATGCATGGGCCCACAAAATTAAGCGTCCTAAACCCTTTTATAAATTCAAAGAATATTTGAATAGCAAATTTAAACTCCTTCAACCTTGGCCGAGGACCGTCTAATTCAACCAATTTTTGCGCGGGAATTATCTTTTTATCAGGTATGGACTGGTCATTTGTTTGCATATGCTTTGATCACTCTTAATGGCAATGAAGTTAGAATAAAATAAGTATTAAACGTCTAAATCAACTAAATTTGACTACCCAATTTGAAACTTCCAAATGAAAAAAAGCTTTTACTTTTTAAGTCTAGTCTTCACACAATGCATTTGCATCGCCACATTTGGACAATCCAAACAAGTGGTATTTGAACAAGTTCAAATGTATTCTAGTATTCAACCTGAAGGAAAATATTGGCACCCCTCAGCAACACAAGTACAAGCTTTTGCGAGCATGTTAGATACGGCATTATTTAATCCATTGCAGCTTAAAAGAGATACAAGTTTTATAACTAAAATAAAAATTTTAAATAAGCCGAATCAAATTGGCAAGATCGTGATTGATTGGAATCAAAGCCAAACTGCTGAATTTCATGCCTATTTAGAAATTTATGAATTGCTACCAGAACAAACATTTAGCAATTCAATGGTCAATATTATCATTCCAAAAAAAGATAGTATTCAATCTACTTGGTTTTTAACCTGCACCATTTTAGATCAAACTAAAAAACCTGTTTTCCAAAAAACGATTTTAATAGGTATGATACCTATCACCAATCAAGGCATTGGCTATCCAATCAATGTGCCTGTTACCACCCCTAAAAGCTTATTCAGAGCCATTCAATCTGGAGTCAGTTATTTTGATAAAGACGGTGAAGAGTTAGCCTACATTGAAGCAAAAGTGCCCATCAGTTATGCCTCTGATAATTTCACCATGCTTTTATTACAAGCTAAGCCAAGAATTACGGTAGATACAAGTAAAGATTTTTTTCAGTTTATACAAAATAATTCAAGGGTTGTGCTAAGAACGCCAACTGCGATGATGCAGAAAATAGACACAAAAGATAAAACAACCAACAATCCTTTTTTTGCTATTTTACCTGAAATTAAAAAAAGGACGAATACTCTATTTAAAGAATACTATCAAGTAATACAACCTCTAAGAAATACGAGTGAAAATAAAGACTATGCATTGGAAGCTTATATTGAATTCAATCCAATGGTCGATCCTGAATTGCGCGCCACACCTCCTATTCGATTTTTACCAGATAGTGTTCATAAAATTTTTGCCGATACCAATTTAATTGGCAGGTTTAAAGTCATAGAGCAACCAACAAACACTGGCTTGATATTCAATTCAAATCAAATCTATAATGGATATGACTCAAGCTCGATCTATTCATTGAATAGCAATTACCCAAAAGGAGTCATCTACCTATCAAAATCAGTTGAAGGAAGGATTGGGAAGGATGCATTTAAAATCCTTTTCAACAATGACATTGATGTTAAAATAATATACCTCAACAATGTGGCCATCATGGCTGCAAAAGGAAGGAACAAGCCTAATTACATCATACCATTACTGCAAGGATATCCAAGTTCAATCACATCGCTTTTATTGTTGATGGCGTATAGTGAAATTTTTCAATCGCCAAATTAAATATCCATGCGCATAGTTAGTTATAATGTCAATGGAATTAGAGCCGCCATAAAAAAAGGATTAATCGAATGGCTTAAAGCCTACCCAGTAGATATATTATGTGTTCAGGAAACAAAAGCAAGCAGTACAGATATTGACCAACATCTTTTTACCGATCTAGGATATCATATTGCTTGGTATCCTGCCCAAAAAAAAGGATATAGTGGCGTGGCCGTATTTTGTAAACAAAAGCCGAGTCTAGTTGTTCAAGGGACTGGACATGAAATGAGCGATGCAGAGGGAAGAGTGATAAGAGTTGATTTTGGCGACCTTACCATCATCAATGCTTATTTCCCTTCAGGCACAAGTGGAGACCTTAGACAAGCCTATAAATACCAATGGTTAGAAGAGTTTTACAATTGGGTAGAAGCACTCAGAAAAGAAAGACCAAATATCATTGTGGCGGGAGATTACAATATTGCGCATCAAGCAATTGATATCCATGATCCAAAAGGCAATAAAAAATCTTCTGGTTTTTTACCAGAAGAAAGAGCTTGGATGGATGAGTTACTTGCAAATAATTGGGTAGATAGTTTTAGACATATGCATGAAGATGCAACTGGTGCTTATTCATGGTGGAGTCAAAGATTTCCTTCTGTTAGATTACAAAACAAAGGATGGAGAATTGATTATCTTTGTACCACAAAAGTATTGTCAACAAAAATTAAAGAGGCATTGATCCTGCCAGACATAAAGCATAGTGACCATTGTCCGATTGTGATAGAAATAAAAAAGTAAATCCATGTTTGTATACAATATTAGTTTTCAAATAGATCCTTCCATTGAATCAGCATGGTTGAATTGGATTAAGCAAAGCTTTATCCCAAGCTGTCTTTCAACAGCTTGTTTCGTAGAGCATCAGCTCTACCAATTAGACCTTGCAGCAGATCAGCCCCCTACTTTTACCCTACAATTATTTAGTAAAGCGGCTCCTCAATTAGCCGAATTCCAGGAAAAACACGCAGAAACTCTCCTTTTTAGCGTAACTGAGCAATGGGGAGAACAATGTTTTCACTTTAATACAAGCATGAAAATTGTGAATTGATTGTGGATAGCTAGGCTCCCAAAACCCATTACTGGCTTCATTTTCATTAAAAAGACCGCTGTAATTCAATGCTGAAAAGGATTACAGCATTTTACTCTAATTATAGGTCCAAGATTGAAATTTTGGTTTTAAGCGGAAAGCCTTACTATTTAAGGGTTTTAGTGGAAAAATAAAAAAAACACTGAAATATTTTTTTGTTTCATCAAACTCAATAAATTTGTTCTATCGTTTAAAACTATAAAAAACACATCTATGAACAAAGCAGAATTGATCGCACACATCGCTGACGCAGTTGATTGTCCAAAAACTCAAGCTAATGCAGCTTTAGACGCTTTTATCGAAGCAGTAACTAAGTCTTTGAAAAAGGGTGACAAAGTAACTTTAGTAGGTTTTGGTACTTTCTCAGTATCTAAGCGTGCTGCAAGAACTGGACGTAACCCACAAACAGGTGAGTCTATTAAGATTAAAGCAAAGAAAGTTGCTCGTTTCAAGGCTGGTAAAGAATTGAGCGGCAAGTTGTAATTTCAAATTTATTTGAATTAAAACCCTCGGATAACCATTTATTCAGAGGGTTTTTTTATATTTGCAGTCCAATCACAATTTAAAAATTATAATATCATGGGTAGAGGAGATAAAAAAACAGCAAAAGGGAAGCGCTTTTTAGGTTCTTTTGGTAAAAGCAGACCACACAAAACAAGAAATATTAAGGCAGCAGCCGCTCCAAAGGCAAATGCTTAATTTTTTTTAAAAATAGATTCCCCCGATTATTCGGGGTTTTTTATGCCTATTTTTGCAATATGAAAAGTATTTATTTACTACTTGTATTTCAAGGGATTGTTTTAGCAGGGAAAGCACAATGCGCCATCTGTACTAAAACAGCCGCGCAGATTGGCGAAGAAGCTGGAAAAGGTTTTAATGTTGGTATTCTCTATCTCGCTGCCATGCCATTTGGCATCATGAGCTACGTCGCTTATCGATGGTGGAAAAATGAAAAAGGCATTTAATTTGAATGCTCAATTTTTTGCTCAGACTTGACCAGTCCTTGCTTACAAAAACTTATTTGATTTAATTTTAGTTGCTCAATCAATGCATCATTGGCATCCAATTGATCCCTAGATGCAAGCGCATGATGTAAATGGTATTGCACGCCACCAAATTTGATAAATTTTTTCTTTACACCTGCATGTATTAAACGAATACAGATATCTGTATCCTCTCTTCCCCAACCATTAAATGATTCATCATATCCATTCACAAGATATAGATCTGATTTCCAAAATGCCATATTGCACCCTTTGACATAATACAAATATTTCCCTTTTGTTTTATAGGTGTTTTGTAATAAGCCCGTAAACATTGGTATTCTAAGCGTATTGAAAAAGTTCTTTCCCTTCCACCTTAGACGAGCAAAATTGACTTTTTCTGATTCCAGTAATGCATCAGTGATTTGTTTACCTAAAAGCAATCTACTGCCCGTAACAAAGAAACCTTTTTCTTTAAGGCTTAAATGATCTGCAATAAAGTGTTGATCTAAAATAATATCACCATCTATTTGAATGATATAATCTGATTGCGCCATGCGTATGGACTTATTTCTTATGGCTGCTAATCTAAAGCCATTATCTTCATGCCAAACATGAATGATATTAAGATTGGGATGATTAAGTTTAAAAGCTTGAATCAATTTAGAAGTCCTCTCATCAGAACCATCATCTGCAATGAGGACCTCATTAGGCTGGATGGTTTGATTGGCAACAGACATTAATGTTTGCTTTAATGCTTGAGGCCAATTGTAAGTTGCAATTAATATAGCTACAGATGTTGGGGCGTCCATCAAAAATAATTTTGTGTAAAACTAAAGATATTAAATCCTTCTTTTGAAATCGCTGCCGCTACATCTTCCTCTAATTTTATAAGATCCAGCTGTCGCATTTTTTGCGCAACAATCAACTGTACTACTTTTGCTACAATCAATTTATGGCGGGTGTCTAATTCTTTATTGGCAATTTGATGCGCATCCAATGCTTGAATCAATTCTTTCATGCCAACCCCTTGTGATGCTATTGTTGGGATTACTTTTAAATGCGCGTCAGATACCCCATGCTCCATGATCATCTGTCGAATATGGTTGGTAAATATTTCTGCATCAGGACGATCACTCTTATTGACTACAAATACATCAGCCACTTCCATTAATCCAGATTTCATCATCTGCACTTCATCACCGGCTTCTGGCACTAATACCACCACAGTAGTATCAGCCAAAGAGGCTACCTCTACTTCGGATTGTCCCACTCCCACAGTTTCCAATACTATTTGATCAAACCCTACTGCTTGTAATAAAGTAGTCAATTCAATCATGGAACTATTTAAGCCGCCTAAATGACCCCTTGAAGCAAATGAACGAATGAATACTTGAGGATGTAAATACCAATCCTTCATGCGAATTCGATCCCCTAAAATGGCGCCTTTATGAAAAGGCGATGAGGGGTCAACCGAAAGCACTGCTACTTTTTTACCTGCTGCAATCCACTCGCCCACCAAGCCCGCAATCAAAGTGCTTTTACCTGCACCTGGAGGGCCAGTGATACCAATGATTGGAATTGCTTTAGGAACTAGATTGGCCAAATACGCATCCGTCCCTTCCACTTTGTTTTCAATTTGTGAAATGGTTTTTGCCAATAATAAAAAATTACCTTCGGCAACACCTTTTGCGATATCTGTTACATCAAACATTTAAGAACGGATAATTTTATAATTTTTAAAATCAAAAGGACGAATGCCCGTCCACTTTTCAAAATAGTATAAAACGAATTTTTTAAAAGATAACTTCTTTTTTGAAACATCTAAATCAACCACCCAATTTTTTCGTTCAATTCGATCTAACATCACATTGGGATGCGAGCCTGTAAAGCGTTCTAAAGAATCAAATTCAGAAAAATCATAAAAATCTGGGCTTGCAATTATTTTTTCCATTTGCGTATCATCATTCCAAAATGCCGCACTCTCTTTTTGTTTTTTACGCATTTGTTCAGGACTTTTTACCCATCCATAATGATAGATACTTGCATCAATAGCAGCTACCGGTAATTTTTGATGGCCAATTCTAAAACCTTGCGCATCCTTATAAGCACTAATGGCTTTATTATTTCTAATGATCCTTATTTCATGTGCATACCATTTTCTGCTATCCCCTACATAATCATAAGTACCATAAAAATGTTTGTACTTAAACAATAGCCCTTGCACTGCTAAATCATCTTTATATTTTTCACAGGCAGCACGAATTGCTGGATAGTATTTTTCGTGCACCACTTCATCTCCTTGAATGTAAAATGCCCAATCAAAACTGGCATCAATTAATTGAAAGGCTTTATTGGTTTCATCCGCTAAAACGACCCCACCTTTTCTTAAATCTTTATTCCAAATGGAATGATGAATTTTAATTTTAGGATCGCCAATGGATTCAATCAAAGCGATGGTTTCATCTGTTGAATCTCCTATTAAAACAATCATTTCGTCCACCACAGGTAAAATAGAACGAATGGCTTCCAAGATGGGAAAGTCATTCACCACGGCATTTTTAATGATTGTAAACCCAGCAACCTTCATATTCGCTTAATTGTTCTTCAAATAACCGAAATCTTTTGCAACTTGCCTATTGTTTTACCTAAAGTTTGCTTGAAAGCAATTAATTTTGAACTACTTAAATCATTATGTCTACAACCATTTGTTTCGATTTTGGCAACACCCGATTAAAGGCGGCAATTTTTAATGGCACCCATTTTGAAAAATTGGAGCTACTAGAAAATGATCCACTTTCCGCTGTTCAAAATTTATTAGATAAGTACAAGCCTAGCAAAACATTGCTTTCCTCGGTGATCCATCACGATCAAGCCATCGAAAGCTTATTGACAGCATACGGTCCATTTCATTTATTAGGCCCAGCATCTAAATTAAATTTCACCACACCTGTAGGCAAACCCGAAACCATTGGAGCCGATCGTTTAGGGCTTGTGGCAGCCGCTGTAGATTTATACCCCGAACAACATAGTCTAGTCATTTGCCTTGGTACTTGTATCACGTATAATTTTGTCAACAATCGAGGGCAGTTTTTAGGAGGGAGTATCTCTCCAGGCATGCAAATGCGATTTAAATCAATGAATGATTTAACGGCACTTTTGCCATTGATTGAACCCGCGCCAAGCTTTGGTTTAGTCGGCTATGACACAAAAACTAACCTGCTTTCTGGTGTCGTTTTAGGGATATCAGCCGAAATTAATGGTATAATTGACGCTTATGAGGCCAAATACAGCAAATTTAACGCCCTATTAACCGGTGGAGACCTTAGTTATTTTGTACCTCACTTAAAAAGAAGGATATTTGCCGACCCAAATTTAATTTATAAAGGACTATATGCGATTAGTGAAAAAAATACTTAGGTTAACCCCGTTCATTGGACTTTTCTGTTTTATAGCCCCATTAAAGGCTCAAATCAATTCTCCATTTTCAAGATATGGCGTAGGCAACGAAGTTTATAACAGTCAAAATGCTGCAAACCAAGGTATGGGTGGGTTAACTGCTGCGTATACGCCCAATATGAATGGCGCTTTTGGACAAAGCATCAATTTTAGTAATCCGGCTTCTTACGGAGGTATTTATATGACCACATTTGATATTGGCCTGAACTTATCCAATAGTACGCTTAAAAGAACGACCCCTGCAGGAAAAGAAAAATCAACCTATTTAATCCCTAATTATATTGTAGTAGGTGTGCCCATTAGTAAAGCAAAAAAAATTGGATTTGCTTTTGGATTAAGACCACTCACTCAGATAAATTATTCTGTGAACGATTATGACGATTATCCATCTTCAGATAATACGATTGACTCTATCTACACCAACTATAAAGGAGAGGGCGGCATCAATCAAGTTTTTCTTGGAGTAGGTAAAAGTTGGAAGTATCTAAGTATTGGAATGAATACTGGTTATAATTTAGGCAGAAAAAGAATAGATGTAGTGAAGGCGCTTTTATACAATAATGATTCTACTTCTTTTTATCAATCGCTTTCGAGTACCAACACAAGTTTTGGTGGTGTATTTCTAAACCTAGGTCTACAAGGTGAATTCCCATTATCAAGTAAAAGCAATACCCTTACAAAAGATAAAACAGAATATACGCTTAGCTATGGTGGAACCTATACCCTTAACCAAAGATTAAAAGGGAAGCAAGATATTTTAAGGTCCACTGGTACATTTACATCTTCTCAAGAAATAGCAGTGGATACTGCGTTATATCAAAAAAATATTAGCGGGATAGTAGAACTACCAAGTACTACCACTGTAGGTATTGCCTTGCACAAAAAAATTACCACAGTAAGGGGTAACTACGATCAATGGGTGTTTGGGCTTGAATTGAATCAATCTAATTGGAAGGATGGTTATAAATTTTATGGCGTAACAGATCAAGTGCGCAATGCCACTATGTTTCGTGCTGGAGCTCAATTATCTCCTAATCCATTTGCTTTTGAAAATTATTGGTCTACAGTGACCTATCGATTTGGGGTGTTCAGTGGTAAAGATTATATCAACATCAACAACAGTGGATTAAATGTACAAGGACTTACAATGGGCTTAGGATTGCCAATTAGAAAGTATCGTTCTTATGATTACCAATTCACTTTATTAAACCTAGCATTACAGATGGGTCAAAGAGGTGGAGGTGGATCTAACTTTAAAGAAAATTTTGTTCAATTCACTGTGGGGTATAGCTTGAGTGACGTTTGGTTCAATAAACGTAAATATGACTAATACAACCCGTTATACAATATTGAAAATAGCAGTTGCTTGTTTGAGTAGCTGCTTTTTTATGACTTCATGCGAGAACGATGTAGATGCAGTAAAAGCACTAGGCGCAAGGATTAGCGGGATTGATGTAGGAAAGGATGTGGCAATCTATATTAGTAATGATGGAAAGTTAGGGGCTAAATTAACTTCGCCATTGATGAATCGATACTTAGAGGACAGTAGCAAAATGATTGAGTTTCCTCTATCCATTCATGTAGATTTTTACAAGGATAGCAATCAGGTAGAAAGTCAACTTTCTGCTAAGTACGCAAAATATAAAGAAACTGAAAATATTGTCTTTTTAAAAGAGGACGTCATTATTTTCAACACCCTTGGAGATACCTTATGGTGTAAGGAAATGTATTGGGATCAGAACACGGGCAAGTTTTATACCGAGAAGGATGTGGTGGTGAAGCAGCACAATCCATTGGCCAAAATTTATGGGAAAGGACTAGAGGCCAACCAAAATTTGACAGACATTCGTATCTTTAAACCACAATCAAATAGCTACGCCATCCTTCAAGATAGCAGTAGTTTAAACCCTTAATATAAACCAGATGGACTATAGAAAGATGGGTAAAACAGGGCTTCAATTAAGCACCTTAAGTTTCGGAAGCTGGGTTACATTTCACAAACAAATTGATGACCGTATTGCAGATGAATTAATGGGAATTGCTTATGATGCAGGTGTGAACTTTTTTGACAACGCAGAAGTGTATGCAGCTGGAGAAAGTGAGAAGATGATGGGCCGTGTTTTAAGTCAAAAAAAATGGGATAGAACATCTATTGTTTTATCTTCAAAAGCCTATTTTGGATGGAGAGGAAAAGCCAATAAGCCTAACCAAACCGGATTAAGTAGAAAGCATTTAACGGAAGCATGTCATGAAGCATTACTCCGTCTTCAAACAGATTACCTAGATTTATATTTTTGTCATCGCCCGGATAAAACGACTCCTATCGAAGAAGTGGTGCAAACCATGAATACCTTGATTCAACAAGGAAAGATATTGTATTGGGGCACCAGCGAATGGAGTGGCGTAGAGATCATGGAAGCACATAGAATTGCAGAAAAATATAAATTGATAGGGCCTTCCATGGAACAGCCACAGTACAATATGTTTGAGCGCAATAAAATGGAAAATGATTTTGTAGAGATCTTTAAAAATGTGGGCATGGGCACTACCATTTGGAGTCCTTTGGCTTCTGGATTATTGACAGGGAAATACAATGATGGCATTCCAGAGGGATCAAGAATGCATATAGAAGGTTTTGAATGGTTAAGAGATAGAATGTTGATGCAAGATAAAATTGCGAAAGTGAAGCAATTGGGTGCTTTAGCAAAAGCTTTAAAAGTAAGTACTGCTTCTTTGAGCATTGCATGGTGTATTAAAAATCCAAATGTATCCACTGCGATATTGGGTGCCACCAATAAAACACAATTATTAGATAATTTAACTGCGCTAGAAACCGCTACACTATTGACCCCGGAGATCATGGAGCAAATTGAAGGGATCATTGACACAAAACCTGTATTGCCAGAATGGTAAACAGGAATTTTTGACTTAAAAACAAACTATGATTTTTGCCATCGTTGCATCTGTAATTTTAATTGGTTTTTTCTCTGGCTATGAGATTGGCTTTGTAAGTGCCAATCGCCTTAGTTTAGAATTAAAGAAAAAACAAGGCAGCAGGTCAGGCAAAATCATTGCTGGCTTTCTTGAAGCGCCGACACAATTTATTGGCACTTGCTTAATAGGACTCAATATTTCATTGGTTGTGTTTGGTATTTTATTTGAAGAACTATTGCATACCCATATTTGGAGTAAATTTGGATTGGGCGATGGCGCCATTTTAGTTGGCAATACATTGGTCTCTACCTTCGTAATTTTATTTATAGGCGAGCTTGTTCCAAAAGCCATGTTTAAGGCAAGAGCAGCTTCCTTAATCAATACTTTTGCGCCAGTTGCACAATTTTTCCACCTCTTATTTAAACCACTCACTGTGGTTTTAGTGAATACGGCGCAATGGGTTTTAAGTAATCTATTGCAAGTTAAAATGGTGTATAAAAAAGAGGCTTTTACAAAAGTCGATTTAGCGCATTTTGTGCAACAAACCAATCCACATCAGGAACAACAAGAATTGAATACAGACTTATTTGAAAATGCATTGAGCTTGCCTGATATTAAAGTGCGCAAATGTTTGGTGCCAAGAACAGAAATTATTGGCGTTGATATCCTTACTCCTATAGCCGAATTAAAGGCACTTTTCATTGAAACCAAATTGAGCAAACTCATTGTCTACAATGATACGCTAGACAATATTGTTGGGTATGTGCACCAGTTGGATTTATTTAAAAAGCCTACAGAAATTAAAGCGATACTGCACCCTGTTTTATTAGTGACCGAAAGCATGAATGCAGCAGACTTAATTAATTTATTCTCTAAAAAAAGAAAGAGTATTGCATGGGTAGTGGATGAATTTGGTGGTACTGCAGGAATTGTTACCATGGAAGATGTGTTAGAAGAAATTTTTGGCGAGATCAATGACGAATATGATGAACAAGAGTTTTTAGAAAAGAAACTTTCTGCCAACGAATATATATTTAGTGGCAGGTTGGAATTGGACTATTTATATGAAAAATATGGCATCGACTTTGCAGCAGATAGCGCAGAGACTTTGAGTGGATATTTGATCCATAAACACGAAGCCATTCCTAAAGTAAGAGAAGTGATCCATTTAAGCCATTTTGATGCCGAAATCCTCTTAGTAAGCGATACCAGAATCGAGAAAGTAAAGCTCACCATTCACTAATACTATTTTTAGTTTTTACGTCCTCATTTTGCCCTAGAAGCCTTAACTTTAGGCCTCATTCTGTATAATCCATGGCACTATTTGATCGTTTAAATTCAAAAGATGGTTCCGAGATGTCTTTCATCGATCATCTCGAAGTATTACGAGGTACCATCGTAAGATCTGCAGCAGCAATTTTGGTCATGGCCTTAGTGATTTTTATAAAGCGTGACTGGATCATGGACAACATCATTACAGGTCCGATTCAACCAGATTTTATTACCTATCGTTTATTTTGTGAATTCAGTCATTGGGCTGGATTAGGCAATGCATTGTGTATGCCAGCTGTGAAAGTAACTATGCAAAGCACCACATTTGGTGGACAGTTTTTGAGTAGTATTAGCATGGCGATTGTGGGTGGTATCATCACTGCTTTCCCATTTATTTTTTATCAATTTTGGTCCTTCATCAAACCAGCATTAAAAGAGCGTGAATTAAGCAACACAAGATTCATGATTTTTTGGGTCTCCTTCTTTTTCTTCTTAGGCGCAGCGTTTGGATTTTTCATATTAGGTCCATTCACTTTTAATTTCTTAGCAAGCTTCCAATTAGGTACCAAGAATGTGATTACGACCATGCCTACTTTTGCAGATTATTTAGATAATTTAACCAACCTGATATTGGGCTGTGGCATTGCATTTGAATTACCTGTATTGGCTTTCTTATTAACTAAAATAGGCATCGTCACCCCTAAGTTTTTAAGCGGAGCGCGTAAATATGCAGCTGTTGTTATTTTAATTGTGGCTGCATTCATTACACCAAGTCCAGATTGGTATAGTCAGTTATTGGTTTTTATTCCTTTATATTCCTTATTTGAATTAAGTATTATCGTGTCTAGATGGGCTTATAAATCAGTGAAGAAGGCAGAAGAAGAGTGGGAATAAAAATTACAATAATTAAGATAATTAGTTAGCAACAAATAAAAATCGATTCATATGGCTTATGTTTTTGATCCTTCTAAACCTATCGCATTAGGGGCAGATCACGCTGGCGTAGCTTACAAAAAAGAAGTAATTGAGTGGCTCGAAAATAAAGGCTACCAAGTCAAAGATTTTGGCACCTACTCTACTGATTCAGTGGATTACCCAGATTTTGCGCATCCGACTGCAGCAAGTGTGGAAACCGGAGAAGCAGCTTTTGGTATTTTATTTTGTGGCTCTGCAAATGGTGTAGCCATCACAGCCAATAAACATGCTTGTATTAGAGCTGGTTTATGTTGGTTGCCAGAAGTGGCAGAGTTAACAAGATTACATAATGACGCAAATATCATTTGTATCCCTGCAAGATTTGTGGGTGTTGAATCTGCCATCGAAATGATTGATTTATTTATGACGACCGCATTTGAAGGCGGAAGACATCAAGGCAGAGTAGATAAGATCAGTTGCTAACAAGCTAATTTCACCAAAAAATAACTACATTTAAATTAACTATTTCATTAAAATTAATCAACATGCGTAAAATTTTCATTGTACTGCTGAGTTTGAGTATTGGATTTGTGAATGCACAAACCATCGATGCCAACACTGCAGCTAAAACTATCACAGCAGCAGGCTTAAAAAAACACCTTAGCATCATTGCTGGCGAGGAAATGCAAGGTAGAGAAACAGGAACAGAAGGAGAAAGAAAAGCGGCTAGCTATTTAGTAAGCCAATACAAGCAGATGGGTCTAACACCAGGTAATGCTGGATCTTACAGAATGCCATTTAGTTTGTTTCAAGATAAATTGACTAGTGCAAGTTTAAAAGTCAATGGCACAAGTTATACTTTAGACAAAGACTTTTGGATCAGTGCAGCAGCTGCACCACAAAAATTATTTACAAGTAGTGATTTGTTTTTTGTAGGCGCTGAATTCAATGACAAGTCTACTTTAGATGTTAGAGGCAAGTTATTAATTAGCACAGAAGGCAAGGAAAGAGCGATGAGTAAAACGATGGCGGCACAAAAGTTGGGTGCGATTGGTATTATCAATATTGCAAAAACAAATCCAACCATGGCTAGTAACTTAAGTGGTAGATTGTCTTTTACTGCCAATACCAACACTTTTGTAAGCATGACAGTTTCTAAAACTGTTGGCGCTGCATTATTGGGTGGAACAAAAGAATTCAGTGATCAAGAATGGGAAACCCTCCCAGTGGGCAAGTATACTGCTGCTATTGAGTGGACTTCAGACAAAACAAGTATGACAATACCAAGTGCGAATGTGATTGCCTATATTCCAAGTAAAGAAAAATCAGACGAGTATTTATTCATCACGAGTCATTATGACCATGAAGGTGTTAAGAATGGCGTAATCTATTACGGCGCGGATGATGATGGATCAGGCACAACAGGTGTAGTTGCAATTGCAGAAGCATTTGCATATGCAAGAAAAAAAGGATTTAACCCAAAAAGAAATATTGTATTCATGAATGTATCGGGTGAAGAAAAAGGATTGTTAGGATCTAAGTATTATGGAGACCATCCTATTTTCCCATTGGAAAAAACCACTGCCGATTTAAATATTGACATGATTGGTCGTATTGATCCAACTTACAAAGGAGATTCCATGAACTATGTGTATGTGATTGGAGAAGATAAATTAAGTAGTGATTTGCAACCTATCACAGATAAGGTGAATAAAAACTATAATATGGAATTGGATAGAAGATTCAACGATCCTAAAGATCCAAATCGTTTTTATTACAGAAGTGACCATTACAATTTTGCTGCAAAAGGCGTTCCTGTAATTTTTTACTTCAACGGAACACATGCAGACTACCATAAACCAACAGATAGAGTAGAAAAAATCAATTTTGATTTGATGGAAAAAAGAACAAGAATCATTTTTGAAACTGCTTGGGAAATGGCAACAAGAGAAGAGATGTTGAAGCGCGACATGCCATTGAACATGCCCGGTCGTTAGATTAAATAATCATTCAAAATATAATTTTTCGTTCTCTATCGCTTCGCTCAAAGTTCACTCAAAATTATATTTTCTCATTTCTATTTAATCTATAATTAGATCAGAAAGAAAATAAAAATGCCCCTTATTGCTAAGGGGCATTTTTATTTTCTTAGGTATTTTTTCGAACGCTAAATATTACTGTCCTAGTATATAAGCAAAAATCAATGGCACCACAATCGTGGCATCACTCTCTACAATAAACTTAGGCGTATGAATATCTAATTTACCCCAGGTAATTTTTTCGTTAGGAACCGCACCAGAGTAAGATCCGTAAGAAGTGGTACTATCACTAATTTGACAGAAATAACTCCAAAAAGGCACATCATGCCATTCAAGATCTTGGTACATCATCGGTACTACACAAATTGGGAAATCACCAGCAATACCTCCACCCACTTGGAAGAAGCCTACGCCTTTACCACCACTATTCGCTCTGTACCATTCTGTTAGTTGCACCATATATTCAATACCGTTTTTAACAGTCGATGCTTTCAATTCATTTTTGATCACGTAGCTAGCAAAGATATTTCCTGTGGTGCTATCCTCCCATCCTGGTACAACAATTGGAATATTCTTTTTAGCAGCAGCGACCACCCAGCTATCCTTAGGATCAATTTCATAATATTGCTCTAACTCCCCGCTCAAAATAACTTGATACATAAACTCATGCGGGAAATAACGCTCGCCTTTTGCTTCCGCTTCTTTCCAGAACTTAACGATATGCTTCTGTAATCTTCTAAACGCTTCCTCTTCTGGAATACAAGTATCTGTCACACGGTTGTAATGGTTTTCTAATAAATCCCACTCATCCTGTGGTGTTAAATCTCTATAGTTAGGTACACGCTTATAGTGACTATGTGCTACAAGGTTCATTACATCTTCTTCTAAGTTTGCACCCGTACAACTAATGATGGCAATCTTGTCTTGACGAATCATTTCCGCTAAACTGATTCCTAATTCGGCCGTACTCATGGCACCAGCCAAGCTCACTAACATCTTCCCGCCTTCTAATAAGTGGGTTTCATAACCTTTAGCTGCGTCTACCAAGGCAGCAGCATTAAAATGTCTATAATTATGCTCTATAAACTGTGAAATAGGTCCTTTGCTCATGTCAATTAATTTGATGCAAAAGTAATTTATTTAAGCAGATTTGCCCAATTCATGTAAAAGGTTCCTAAGGCAAAATTTTGTACCTTGAGGTTCAAATTGAACGCCATGAACACTCGAAAATACGGACCTTGGCTAGTGGCCCTGCTGATTATCGCCCCATTTATATATGGTGCATTGATTTTTCCTAATTTACCTAGTAAAATTCCCACCCATTTTAACATCGAGGGGAAGGCAGATGCCTGGGGTGGACCTTCCAGTATTTTTATTGGTCCAGGCATCATGGGGGCGGTGAGCATTTTTGTTTATGTGCTCATGTCGAATCTAAAGTCATTTGATCCTAAAAAATACGATGAAGCCAATGATACACTTTATAGCAATTTTGCAGTGTTGACGGTTGCTTTTTTAAGCATTTTAAGTTTAATCATTATTTATTCATCCACTAATGCCGATCAGATCAATGTAGGTAAATTGATTTTACCATTGATTGGATTATCTTTTGCAGGACTTGGTTGGTATATGCCTAAGTTCAAGCAAAATTATTTTGTAGGATTTAAATTGCCTTGGACATTGGAAAATGTAGACAACTGGAATGAAACACATAAAGTAGCAAGTAAATATTGGATCTATGGTGGCTTGTTTCAAGCAGCTGTAACTTTAGTATTGCCAATGAAATTTGGATTAATTGGTTTTATGTTGGCCACCGCAGTGATGGTGATTGTTCCAGCCGTATTCTCTTATCGTATGTTTAAAAATGGAAATATCATTAAATATTAAATGAGGTTCAAGAAATTTTATATAAAAAATAATAAATACAATTTAAGATGAGCAATAAAAATAATTTAGGGACCAAATATATTCATGCGGGTGCGCATCCAGATCCTAGCACGGGTGCTATTATGACACCTATTTACCAAACATCAACCTATGTACAATCCGCGCCTGGCGTGCATCAGGGCTATGAGTATGCAAGAAGTCAAAATCCAACACGCTTTGCTTTGGAAGAAGCTTTTGCGGTGATAGAAAATGCAAAATTTGGATTGGCATTTGCAAGTGGTGTAGCAGCAACAGATGCAGTGATGCGTTTATTAGTGCCAGGGGACGAAGTGGTTGCAGCACATGATATGTATGGCGGATCTTTCAGGTTGTTTTCTAAAGTGCACGAGAAGATGGGCATCAAATTTATTTATGTAGATACTTCTGATGTAAATAATGTCGCAGCTGCGATGACGGATAAGACAAAATTAATTTGGGTAGAAACACCTACTAATCCATTGATGAATATTACAGATATCGAAGCGGTATCAGCGATAGGCAAAAAACACAACTGCATTATTTGTGTAGACAATACATTCGCATCACCTTATTTACAAAACCCATTAGATCAAGGTGCCACGATTGTGATGCACTCCGCCACTAAATATTTAGGTGGTCATAGTGATGTAATACAAGGCTGTTTGATGCTGAATGATCAAACACTAAGAGACCAATTGTATTTTATACAAAAAAGTACGGGTGCAGTTCCGGGGCCACAGGATTGCTTTTTGGTATTAAGAGGGATTAAGACATTGCATGTAAGAATGCAAAGACATTGCGAGAATGGCGAACAAGTTGCCAATTATTTACGTCAACACCCTAAAGTGGCAAAAGTATACTGGTGTGGCTTTACAGACCATCATAACCACAATATTGCTAAAAAACAAATGCGCGGATTTGGTGGCATGATGAGCTTTGTTTTAAAAGACGATAGCGTTGCAGCAGCTACCAAAGTATTGTCAAGTACAAAAATATTTTCATTGGCTGAAAGTTTAGGAGGAGTTGAATCCTTGATCAACCACCCTGCAAGTATGACCCATGCATCTATTCCTCGTGAGCAAAGAATTGCCAATGGATTAGCTGACGGCTTAATTCGTTTGAGTGTTGGTATTGAGGATGCCGAAGATATCATTGCAGATTTAGCACAGGCCATTGGATAATGAACCCTGCAATCAAACAATTACTCGATCAAAAAGTAAAGCAATACAACCATATTGACTTTATCGAAAAAGATCCAATTAGTATACCGCATTTATTTACAAAGCAGCAAGACATTGAGCTTGCTGCTTTTTTTGCCGCCATCTTTGCCTGGGGCAATCGAATTACAATCATTCAAAAAAGCAAGGAATTGCTTGAAAGAATGGACAATGCGCCTTTTGAATTTTGTACCCAACACCAAGCAAAAGATCTTAAAAAATTAGTAGGCTTTGCGCATCGTACTTTCAACGATATCGATTTATTGTATTGCATCGCTTTTTTTAAACATCATTATGCTACCCAAAAAAGTCTAGAAACAGCTTTTTTCAAAGACCAGAAAACTGGCAAGTCATTAAAGACAGTAGAAGCTGGATTGATCAATTTTAAAAATTACTTTTTTTCATTGGAGGATGCGCCTTATCGTACCAAAAAACATATTGCATCTCCCGAAAATGGATCCACTTGTAAAAGATTGAATATGTTTTTGAGGTGGATGGTGCGTAAGGATCAACATGGGGTTGACTTTGGCTTATGGAAAGCCATCTCCCCTGCCGATTTAATCATTCCAATAGATGTGCATGTAGCTAGAGTATCCAGAAGCTTTGGGCTGATCTCCCGTCCACAAATAGATTGGTTGACTGCCTTGGAGTTAACTGAATATTGCCGAACTTTAGATGCAAGAGATCCTGTCAAATATGACTTTGCATTATTTAGTTTAGGCGTAACAGAAAAAATCAGGTAAAAATAGTCTCATGGAAAAAACATTTTCCGAATTAGAACAACTAGGACCTAGCGATTTAATTGCCTATATCAATGATTGCATACAACATGATTTTAATAAGTTGGTGCAATTACTCTACCGTATAGATGTATCTGAAGAAAAGTTAAAATATATACTACAATTAAACCCGAATGAAGATGCAGCAAAACTAATTGCAGCGGTCATTATCGAAAGGTTGGCTGCAACAAAAGCAGCAAGAGCAAGTTTTAGCAGGACCGGTAAAATAGATGCGTCAGCAACTGAAAACAATGCACATGATGATGAAGACATTGAGCGATTTTAATTTCTAATTTACGTATCGAAATTTAACCAATCACTCAATACTTGGTTTTTTATAAATCTCCCAACTGAGGACGCAGCACTATATCTTCTACCACCGCTTGAGGACTTAATTGAGTCGCTGCATAAATCATCTTAGCTACATCATCCGCTTCCATAATACGATCTTCAGCAACGCCAGAACCTTTCCAGCTATTGGTATAAGTGGCTCCCGGGCAAACTGCGGTGACTTTAATGCCCTTGTCTTTTAATTCAAGTCTTAGGTTAGTAGAAAATCCTAATAGTGCATATTTAGAAATACTATAAGATCCGCCATGTGGATAGGCTTGTAAAGAGGCAATAGAACAGATATTAAAAATATGACCTTTTTTTGCTTTGATCATAGCAGGCAATAGGTCACGTGTCAAATGATAGGCCGAAAATAAATTCGCATTCAATTGGGCTTCTAATTGCCCAGCTGGTTCATCTTGTAATTGACCTGGTAAAAAATATCCCGCATTGTTGACCAATACATCGGGGGTGGTTCTAGCTAAAACCCATTCAGAAAAACAATGCACCTGTGCTTGAATAGACAAATCGGCATGTACAAAGTCCACCTTTACATTGGGATATGTTTTTTGTAAGGATGCTGCTGCACTAGAGAGATCAGCAGGCGTTTTACTAGTTAGATACAAATTGTGTCCGGCTGCTGCAAACGCATTTGCGATGGCAAAACCGATCCCTTTAGAAGCACCAGTAATAATGATATTCATAAATTCATACTTTACTAGATAAAGATAACAAGCAATACGGTAATTTAGCATTTCAATTAACAATTCATCCGAACCTCATGGCGTATAAAGACCTATTTTTTGACTTAGACCACACCCTTTGGGATTTCGAGACCAATTCTAAGGAAACCATCCAAGAACTATATACCACGCACCGTTTAGCGGAATTAGGCATTGTTGATTTTGATGGATTTTATTCCACTTATTCGGCGCACAATCATCGTTTATGGGACCGATATACCAAGGGCTTTATCAAACAAGAAGAGTTGAGATGGAAAAGGGTATATTTAAGTTTATTAGATTTTAAAGTAGCTAATGAACCCTTGGCAAAGGAAATGTCCCAGGCTTATTTAGAAATACTGCCGAATAAAAAACATTTATTCCCTTATACCATCGAAATCTTAGACTACTTAAAAGAGAAGGACTATAAAATGCACTTAATCACCAATGGATTCGAGTCGGTGCAATTTAAAAAAATAAAAAACTCGGGGTTACAAGATTATTTTATTGAAGTCATTACCTCAGAAGCAAGTAATAGTTTGAAACCGCAGAAGGAAATATTTGAATACGCTTTAAAAAACGCCAAGGCAAGTGTTGAAAAAAGTATTATGATTGGAGACAATGAGTTCGCTGATATACAAGGAGGGATTAATATGGGGATGGATACCGTTTTTGTGAACCATATTCAAGCCATACCAACGATTCCGGCGACTTATACCATCACGCATTTAAAAGAATTAGAAACGATTTTATAAGGGCTTCGTTTTGAATTACCATCTTGC
>CAMDNL010000006.1 GCA_945902975.1 Chitinophaga pinensis | reverse complement strand
ATAGCCAAAGAAGCAGCTGCAGCGATTTGTGAAAAAGACCCCAATTTGACTATGCCAGAACACTTGGCCATTCGAAGCTTTTTACAGACCCAAAAAACCAAAATTGGCTGGGGTAAGATTGCCTAAGCCCATCAATTTTAAGTATCTTGCTTCCTAGAAGCCAGTAGACGGCGGCAGGATTATTAATTCAAATTTTTTTATGAAATACGACCCATTAGATCCAACCATTTTCATACAAAACAGAAAGCGTTTTGTAAGTCAAATGCAAAAAAATAGCATCGCTGTTTTTGTAAGCAACGACGAGTTTCCAAGTAATGGAGATGCATTGCATGGCTTTGTACAAAATTCAGATTTATTTTGGTTAACAGGCATCGAGCAAGAAGGCACCATGGTGGTCTTGTTTCCAGACAATCCAGATCCTAAATATAGAGAGGTATTGGTCTTGGTTCGTCCACAAGAGTTAAAAGAAATTTGGGACGGCAAAAGATTAAGAGCGCATGAAGCCACTGCTATTTCAGGTATGAAAACCATTGTATGGGTAGATAGTATTGACGCGATGTTACAAACTTGGATTCATTTAGCCGATGCGATTTATTTAGACTCCAACGAGAACGATCGTAAAAATAATTTAGTAAGAACAAATGAGTATCGATTTATAGACGAGATGCAATCTCGCTATCCACTGCATCAATACTTACGCGCCGCTAAAGTTATGAAAGCCTTGAGGGCGATTAAAACAAAGCAAGAAGTAGTCGTGATTCAAAAAGCCATTGATATTACTGAGTCTGCGTTTAGAAGGTTATTACAATTTATACAACCAGGTGTGAATGAGTGTGAGGTTGAAGCAGAAATTTACCATGAATTTTTAAGACAAAAAGCAACGGGCGTGGCTTACCATAGTATTTTAGCGAGCGGTGACAATGCAAGAACATTGCATTATACAAGCAATAATAATGTATGCAAAGATGGAGAACTAATTTTGATGGATTTTGGTGCGGCTTATGGTGGATACAACGCAGATTTAACAAGAACAATTCCTGTGAATGGTAAATTTACCAAGCGTCAAAAGGAAGTCTACAATGCTTGTTTGCATTTACATGATTATGCAAAATCAATTTTAAAGCCAGGCATTAGTATCTTGAATTATACCGATAAAGTGGGTGAAGAAGCAACAAAGCAATTTGTAAAGATTGGCTTATTGACAAAGGCAGATGTGAAAAATGAGGATGCAGAGAATAGAGCATACCGAAAATATTTATACCATGGCATCTCGCATCATTTAGGAATAGATGTGCATGATTTGGGCACAAGAACTGCGCCAATACAAGCGGGTATGGTATTTACTGTGGAGCCTGGTATTTATATTAAGGAAGAGGGCATGGGTGTGCGTATCGAAAATAATGTTTGGGTGACTGCGAAAGGCAATCAAGATTTATTCAAGAACATCCCAATCAAGGCCGAAGAAATTGAAAATTTAATGAAAAGAAAAAAATAATTCAATTACAAAATGCGCCAACAAATCCCCAATATCATTACGCTGTTCAATTTATTTTTAGGATGCATGGCCATTGTTAGTTGCTTTCAGTTTGGGACGGTGGCGTCTATCTCTGAAACCGGGGATATGTTAATTGAGATTCCTGAAAAATTATATTTAGCAAGCTTATTTATTGGGCTTGCCGCCGTAGTAGATTTTTTGGACGGTTACGTTGCTAGATTAATGAATGTGCCTTCTGAAATGGGGAAGCAATTAGATTCATTGGCAGATGTAGTGAGTTTTGGTGTAGCACCTGCTTGTATTGTATATCAATTTTTAAGATTGGCATTGGCCAATGATGTGAATGCACTGGCTACAAGTAGTTGGTTATTTGCTCCAGCGTTCATTATCCCAATGGCGGGCGCCTTTAGATTGGCTAGGTTCAATTTGGATCAAGCCCAATCCACCTATTTTAAAGGGGTACCCATTCCAATGATTGGGATTTTAACTGCAGTTTTTCCATTGATTTATTGGCAGCCTTCTAATGGCATTATTTCAAAGTTGTTATTAAGTCCTTTATTCTGGTATGTATACATTTTGGTAGTAAGTTATTTGATGGTCATGACAAGGCCTATGTTGGCGCTCAAAAGCTTATCCAGTAAGAAAAAATTATTCCTTCCATTAGGGATTGTTGCAATAGAAATAGTGGTTTCAGCTATATTTTTTAAATGGTACGCCATTCCATTTGGCTTTATTGGCTATTGCATAGTATCTTTGATGTATCCAAAAACAATCACTCAATAACAAAGTATGATCTATCAAGTACAAATTAAAGTAATGCCATTAAAGGATTTATTAGATCCTCAAGGAAAAGCAGTTTTAGGCGGATTACATAATTTAGGTTTATCAGGAATACAAGACGTTCGCGTTGGAAAAAATATCAACTTACAAATTGAAGCTGCCGATGAGGCTGCTGCAGTTGCGATGGCAACAGAAGCAAGTAAGCAATTATTAGCGAATGCGGTGATGGAATACTTTGAAGTAGTGGTATTATAATCGACTTCATTCATTTACAACCATGTTATATTTAGTCCCTACACCCATTGGAAATTTAAAAGATTTTACTTTTAGAGCGTTAGAGACTTTACAATCTGTGGATTTTATTTTATGTGAGGATACCAGGACTTCTTCCAAGTTGTTACAGCACTATCAAATTCAAAAGCCACTTACACCTTTTCATCAGCACAATGAACATAAAGTGGTGGAGCACTTAGTGCAACAATTGATGGCAGGAAAAAATATTGCACTCATTACAGATGCAGGTACGCCAGGTATTTCGGATCCTGCATTTTTATTGGTGCGTGCATGTAAAGCTGCAGGTGTGCCAGTAACTAGTTTACCAGGTGCCACCGCATTTGTTCCAGCTTTAGTGAACAGTGGTTTGCCTACCAATCGTTTTATATTCGAAGGTTTTATTCCTTTAAAAAAAGGCAGAAAAACATTAATGGAGGCTTTAGCCAATGAAGAGCGTAGCATGATTTTTTATGAAAGTCCAATGCGGCTTGTAAAAACCCTCGAACTTTTTAAAGCCACATTTGGTCCAGAGCGTAAAGCTGCTGTAAGTAGAGAGCTCACAAAAATGTTTGAAGAAAATATCACAGATACCCTCGACAATTTAATCCTGCATTTTACTGCAAAGCAAGTGAAAGGGGAGATTGTGATTGTGGTGGCGGGGAAGGATTAAGCATTCTTAGACTACTTTTATCATTCCACTTTGGAATCCACCTTTTTTTTGTTTAAATTGAACTTATTAAATTCATCCTATGTTAAAGAAGTTTTCCTTTCTTGCCCTTTTGACAATGTTCATTAGTGTTCAATTATTTGCCCAACCAGAACGTTGGCAACAAAAGATCAATTATAAAATTGATGCCAGTTTAGACGTACAAAAAAATACGGTAAAGGGTACCGAGGAAATTTTGTACACCAATAATTCAACAGACACTTTACGTAAAGTATATTTCCATATGTACTGGAATGCGTTTCAGCCCAATTCAAATATGGATGTAAGAAGCCGTGAATTAGGTAAAACCACTTTCACTAGCCGAAGAGGGGATGAAGTAAAGGATTGGGACATGCGTGTGCGTGATCGTATCCAAAATTTAAAGCCAGAAGAATATGGTATTCAAAAAGTAAATACCATCACTATCAATGGTAAAGCACAACAATTGATCGAGCATGAAACCATTTTAGAAGTGGTTTTAACGCAACCAATATTACCAAAGTCGGTTGTTAAAATGAATGTACAGTTTGAGGCACAAGTGCCGGTACAGATAAGAAGATCAGGTAGAGACAATAAAGAAGGCGTTCGATATTCAATGAGTCAATGGTATCCTAAAATGGTAGAATATGATTACCAAGGATGGAACACCAACCCTTATATCGCTAGAGAATTTTATGGTGTTTGGGGTAATTATGATGTGACATTAAGATTGGATAAAGCCTATATGGTGGGCGGAACTGGAGTGCTTCAAAATCCAACTGCACCTTTAGACAAAGACGGTCATAAGGTTTGGAACTTCAAAGGCAATACCATTCATGACTTTGTTTGGTTTGCAGATAATAATTTCAAGCATTTGTCTAAAGAAGTGCGCAAAGGCTTAACCCTTCATGTATACTATAAAGCAAAAGATGCGAAAGCGGATAGTGCTTGGGCGAATGTATTGTGGGCTGCTGAAAAAGCGTTGCCTTTTATGGAACAAAAAATGGGTCCCTATCCATATCCTCAATATTCATTTATTCAAGGTGGTGATGGTGGCATGGAATATGCAATGGCTACTTTATTAGTGGGGCCAAGTTTAGGTACTGCTTTTCATGAGTGGATACATAGCTGGTACCAACATATTTTAGGAACTAACGAAAGTTTATTTGCTTGGATGGATGAAGGGTTTACGAGTTATGGAGAGGAAATGGTCAGCCATTATTATGAAACCAATTTCGCCACTCAATCTCCTTATATTAGTGAGGCTGCAAAAAAGCAAATACAAGTGAATCTTGATAGACAATCTAAATTGTTACCTGCAGTTCAAAATGGCAATTATAGTGGTTATATAGCGCTTGCAAAAAGTGGTTTCGAAGAACCTATGTCAACGCATGCCGATCATTTTAATACTAATTATGCATACAGCAGTGCGGCCTATAGCAAAGGTGGCACTTTCTTAGGATTGCTTGGTTATGTGATGGGAGAAGCGAAGCGTGATCAATTGATGTTGAATTATTATAACACTTGGAAATTCAAACACCCGAATGCAAATGATTTTATTAGAGTGGCAGAAAAAACAAGCGGCTTACAATTACAATGGTTAAAAGAATATTGGGTGAACTCTACCAAGACCATTGATTATGGATTGAACGATATTCAAGCAAATGGACCATCAGCTTTAATTAGTGTTCAAAGATTTGGCAAGTTTCCAATGCCAGTAGAAGTATTTATTACATATAAAGATGGCACGAGTGAATTGCATTATATTCCATTGGATTTAATGTTGGGAGGAAAACAACAAGAGGGTACTATTAAACAAATCAATCATCCTGAATGGAAATGGGCGCAACCAACTTATACTTTTGAAACAACGCAACCATTGAGTGCGATTAAATCAATCGAGATTGATCCTAGTCAAAGAATGCCAGACATTAATAGAAGTAATAATAAAATAGAGATTCCGAATTAATAAGTTACTTAGTATAGATATTTAAAAGAGAGAGAAGTTTTGAAACAATGCTATTCTCGAGCGAATATTCGAGCGAATATTTGATACTAGTAGCTAAGAGCGAGGAATAGGTGTTGTTTCAAAACTATCTATTTAGGTAGATAGTTATTTCTTCACTTGAATAATATATTTCTCTTTAAAGTACTCTTCCTTAAAGATATCATAGATCGGCATCATCTTTGGTCTGGTGCCACTTTCAAAAATCTCTTGATGCAAGTCACCACCTTTTAAACAAATTAAACCATTGGGTTGGTTTGTTTTTTTAACGAGTACTGGATTCGCCCATCTCCATAAATCTTTTAGTGGCGCCACGGCTCTGCTCACTGCGTAGTCGAATTTTTTATTTTTGATGTCTTCTACACGGGTATGCTTTGTCTCTATATTTTTAATACCCACCATCTCACAAACGGCGTCCACTACTTTTAATTTCTTAGCAATACTATCGACTGCATAAAATTGTACTTCTGGAAAAAAGATGGCCAATGGCACAGTAGGAAAACCACCACCACAGCCAATATCAATCACTTGTGTGCCTGGGGCCCATTCTGCAATGGCAGCAATGCTTAGCGAGTGCAATACATGGTGCAGGTAAATCTGGTCAATGTCTTTTCTGGATACCACATTGATCTTTGCATTCCATTCCTGATATGCAGCTTCTAGCCCAGACAATTGTGCTAATTGTGCTGGTGTAAAATCATCAAAGTAACGGGTAATTAATTCCAATTTTTCTGAGGGCTTTTCCATACGCTAGGCAAGGTAATCAAATAATAGAAGATGGACCATATATCAAATAAAATGTACCAAGGCCAAAGGTCTAGCTCATTTAATTTTTTCATTGTACCACGCAAAATAAGTCCTTGTAGAATGGCTCTAAATCCCCAGATACTTAAAATGATTACATATTCTTTTGTAAACACAATTGCTACAATCATTGCAGGGTATACTAAGAATTGACTGATAGCATACAAGCCTAATAAAAAAACATGCTTCTTTTTATAAAACTTACTGGTGGTATAATGACGGTATTTTTGGTTCATCCAATCTTTAAATCTGGTCTTAGGTTCACTGAGCGTATGTGCATCATGATCTACCACAATCGCTGTATTGCGACTATTAGCCACTTGATTGATGAATAAATCATCGTCACCACTTGGAATTTGATTGATCGAAGAGAATCCTTTATTCTTAATAAATAATTCACGCTTATAAGAAAGGTTACGTCCAACACCCATATAAGGCAATCCTGCTAAGGCATAGGAGAAGTATTGCAATGCAGTTTGAAAGGTCTCAAACCGAATGAGTTTATTCAATAAGCCTGGCTTCTTTTTATATGCACCATAACCCAGTACAATTTCTTTCCCTTCATCATATCCATCCTGCATCAATCGCATCCAATGCTCACTTGCAGGTAAACAATCTGCATCTGTTAATAATAATGTCTCATTTTTAGCAGACTTAATACCCATAGAAAGTGGAAATTTTTTGCCTGCAATCATTTTCGCTTCCTGCGTCAACATTACTGGGTTCAAATTTTTAAATGACTTTTTAAATTCATCCAATAAATATTTCGTTTCATCTTCTGAATTGTCATTCACTAATACCACTTCATGCGTGGTACTATATTCTTGCACCAAAACACCTGGCAAAGTATTTGCTAAGTTATTTGCTTCGTCACGGGCACAAATCACTACAGAAACTGGGTGCTCTACATGCCCTGTTTTTTTTGGCTTTTTATAAATAGCAAGTCTTAAAAAAAAGAATAAATAATAAAAAACCTGAATCGCAATAACAGCTGCAAAAAAGCCTATAAGTAGTTCTGATATAAGTGTTGATGAAAAGGGTAGATTGATTGTCATAGGGCAAAAGTAAAGATTTTTGACCTTACCTTTGCCCTATGGCGGCATTACAATTTGAATTAGCAGCAGAGAGTCAAGAAGGTGCTTCAAGAGCAGGCACCATCACGACTGATCATGGGGTCATCCAGACACCCATTTTCATGCCTGTGGGGACCATTGGCTCTGTAAAAGCAGTGACACAACAACAATTGAAACAGGATATCAATGCAAAAATTATCCTTGGAAATACCTATCATTTATATCTAAGACCTGGCACAGAAGTACTTGAGGCTGCTGGTGGCCTGCATAAATTCATGGGCTGGGAACGGCCTATTTTAACTGATAGTGGTGGTTACCAAGTTTTCTCCTTGGCCAATAACAGAAAAATTAAACCAGAAGGGGTGGTCTTTCAATCGCATATAGATGGTAGTAAGCATTTGTTTAGTCCAGAAAATGTGATGGATATACAAAGAAGTATTGGTGCCGATATCATCATGGCTTTTGACGAATGTCCTCCTATTCCAAGTACCTATGAATACGTAAGTAAGAGTATGGATTTAACGCATACTTGGTTGGACAGGTGTTTTAATAGATTGGCAGAGACGCCCGATTTATATGGTCATACACAGAATTTATTTCCAATTGTACAAGGCGGTTTATATAAAGATTTAAGAAAAGCTTCTTGTGAATATATTGCTTCTAAAAATGCAGTAGGCAATGCCATAGGTGGATTAAGTGTAGGAGAGACGGAGGAGGAAATGTATGAGTTCACCGCCCTATGTTGTGAAAACTTACCAAAGGATAAGCCGCGTTATTTAATGGGTGTAGGCACCCCTTGGAATATTTTAGAGGCCATTGATTTAGGGATAGATATGTTTGATTGTGTGATGCCTACCAGAAATGGGCGTAATGGCATGGTGTTTACTTCTGAAGGCGTCATCAATATCAAGAATAAAAAGTGGTACAAAGATTTTAGTCCAATAGATCCCGGTATCCCGAATGAAATGAGTCAATACTATACTAAAGGATACTTAAGGCACTTGTTTGCTGCAGATGAGATACTAGGGATGCAATTGGCTAGCATACAAAACCTATCCTTTTACCTTTGGTTGGTCGAACAAGCAAGAATACATATTATTGCCGGAGATTATAAAGCATGGAAAACAGCCATGATTCCACAAATCAGTAAAAGATTATAAGCATTGAAAAAACTGGATTGGTACATACTAAAAAAATTTTTGGCAGTGTTTTTCTTTGCCATTTTTTTCTTTGCAGTCATTGCAGTAGTTGTTGATGTGAGTGAAAAAACAGATGATTTTGTGCGATCTGGTTTGACGAGTTCCGAGATCATCAATAATTATTATGTTGGATTTATACCCCATATTATAGCACTGTTATTTCCATTGTTTGTTTTTATTGCCGTGATCTTTTTTACTTCTAAAATGGCAGGACAAACAGAGATTGTTCCTATTTTAGCAAGTGGTACTTCATACAATCGTTGGTTAAGACCTTATTGGATAGGAGGCTTATTTTTAGGGTTGGTATTATGGATAGCGAACCAATGGATTGTACCAAAAGCAAATGATATTCGTGGCGATTTTGAAGCCACTTATATTGACGCGAACTCTTCCTACAATGCATTATTAAGAGGGTCTAATGATTATTATTTTAGGATTGACTCCTTTACTTACGCAGGCATTTATGGGTACGATACTGCCTATAAAAGAGGGAGTAACTTTTTTGCATATACTGTCAAGGGGGATCAAGTAGTGTATAATATTCGTGCGGAAGCAATTGTTTGGGATACCGCAAACAAGGATTGGGAATTGTCCGAAGTGCTAGAACGTAAAGTAACTGACAAAAAAGAACTGGTGACTTATTTGCCAAATACCCATAAAAAATATCCTTTCAAACCGGTGGATTTGGAAAAGGATAAATATGCCAAAGACAAATTAACAACCCCACAGTTAATTAAACAGATAAAGACGGAAGCCTTAAGGGGTTCAGAAGGCTTAAATGAGTTAAAAATTGAAAGATATAGACGCGATGCAACCCCCATTACTGTATTGTTGTTAACCATGATTGGTGCCATCATTGCTGGCCGAAAAGTCAGGGGTGGTAGTGGAGCGCATTTGGCAATGGGCTTTACCATTGCAGCATTGTTTATTATCACCGATAGGTTCTCTACCATCTTCTCCACAAAGGGCAATCTACCTCCGTTTATTGCGGCTTGGATACCCAACATTATTTTTGTCTTTGTGGTCTATTATTTATACAAAAAAGCCCCTAAATAAGCATTTCTTAGTTAACTTTGTGTCCAATTTTAAACCGTTTCTTTAACAATAATAATTGGGTATATGGAAGAGATCAAAGACCGTTTTGGTGAGAAAGCAACTGTCGCAGCTACTGAGATCAAAGAAATGCTTAAAATACACGGCGAAAAGAAGATCGGAGAAATCACTTTAGCGCAAGTGTATCAAGGTATGAGAGGCATGACTGGTCTTGTTACAGAGACGAGTTTATTAGATGCGCAAGAAGGTATTCGTTTCAGAGGCTATTCGATTCCAGAATTACAAGAAAAATTACCAAAAGTATTAGGTGGCGACGAGCCATTACCAGAGGGGTTGTTTTACCTGATGATGATTGGTGAATTACCAACTGATAGAGATGTTAAAAAAGTGACTAGTAACTGGCAAAGAAGAAGCCATGTTCCTTCTCATGTATTTGACGTGATAGATGCATTTCCAATAAATGCGCACCCAATGACCATGTATGTTGCTGCAGTGATGGCTTTGCAAACAGAAAGTAAGTTTGCGCAAGCATATGCAAAGGGTATGAATAAAAAAGATTACTGGCAGTATACCTATGATGATTCAATGGACTTGATCGCAAGATTGCCAAGAATTGCTGCGTATATCTACAGAAGAAAATATAAGAACAACCAACACATTCATCCAAACGGATTATTAGATTGGGCTGGTAACCTTGCATATATGATGGGTTACGAAGATGAAAGCACAAAAGAACTAATGCGTTTGTATATGACCATTCATGCAGACCATGAAGGAGGAAACGTTTCTGCGCATACAACGCATTTAGTAGGATCTGCTTTAAGTGATCCTTATTTGAGTTACGCCGCAGGAATGAATGGTTTAGCTGGTCCTTTACATGGACTAGCAAATCAAGAAGTGATTAAATGGATTTTAGAAATGCAAGAACAGATTGGATCGGATAGCCCTTCTAAAGAGCAGATTCTTGATTATGTTCAAAAGACATTGAGCGAAGGTAAAGTCGTACCGGGTTATGGTCATGCCGTTTTAAGAAAAACAGATCCTCGTTTCACCGCACAAATGGAATTTGGTAAAAAACATTTACCAGATGATAAATTAGTGAATACGGTTTGGAATATTTATGAAACTGTACCACCAATTTTGGAATCATTAGGGAAAGTAAAAAATCCTTGGCCAAATGTGGATGCCCATAGTGGTGCATTGTTAGTGCATTATGGTATTGTGGAGTACGAATTCTATACCGTTTTATTCGCCGTAAGCCGTGCTTTAGGTGTATTGGCAAGCTTAACATGGGATCGTGCATTAGGCTTCCCATTAGAGCGTCCAAAATCTGTTACGACTGCAGCTGTAAAAGATTGGATTGACGGCGTAGGAGAAAACTTAATTTAAACAAAATCTTGTATAAAAAAGAGCAACGATTTTTCGTTGCTCTTTTTATTGTAGGTATGTTTTAATAAGGGGAATTAGCTCAGTTGGTAGAGCGCTTGCATGGCATGCAAGAGGTCAGCGGTTCGAACCCGCTATTCTCCACAAAATTTTTATTGTTAGATGATGTGGTTTATAAAAAGGTGTACAATAGTCCTATTCTTTTTATTCATTGTATTGGTACAAAAGGCCAGCTTTGGTCAAATAGCACCATTGAAGTTATCTGTTGTAGATAAAAAAAGCCAACCCATTGCTTTTGCCAATATCACGATTCAAATGATTGATAGTACGATGCCTAAAAATCTAGTCGCCGACAGCAATGGCGTTGCTACCAGTATGTTAGAGCCTGGGAAACTCTATAAAATAAAAACGAGTGCAGTAGGATATCAAATAGACAATAGGACAATCAAATTTGAAAATTTAAATAGTTTAAAGATTCAATTGAAGGAAACGAATGATCAATTAAAAGAAGTCGTGGTGACTTCCACTAAGCCTTTGATTAGACAAGAGGATGATAAATCGGTGGTGGATCCAGAGCCTTTAGCGGCTGCGTCGACCAATGCCTATGAGACGATGGAAAAAATTCCTGGCATCTTCATTGACCAAGATGGTAATATTTATTTAAATGGATTGTCACCTGCAGGCATTCAAATCAACGGACGAGAGTTAAGAATGAGTGCTTCTGATATGGCCACCTTATTAAAAAGTTTACCTCCAAGTTCTATTCAAAAAATAGAATTAGTAAGGACGCCTTCTGCAAAATACGATGCTTCTGGTGGTGGAGGTGTGGTAAACATCGTTCTAAAAAAAGGGATCAAGATTGGTTTAAATGGTTCAGTGAATACTGGAATGAATCAAGGTGTTTATGGAAACCAATTTATTGGGCTTACATTAAACAATACTACAGATAAGTACAATTCCTATTTGAATACGCAATACAATCAAAATGACGGATATAGTATTGTAAACACGGATCGCTTTTTATCCATCGACACCGTGTTAAAACAAACTGCAAAAACTTTGAGCCCCAATAGATCTGCTTACATTGGGTTTGGTCTGGGTAGAAATTGGACAGATCGTTTTGAATTAAACTATGATGCAAGGTTAAGTGGACAATCTTTTGTGAATACCACTAATAATGAATCCTTTCTTGTAAGAAATGCAAAGCAAAATCTGAGTGCAATTGGTTCATTGGTGAATAATGATGGGTCCAATTTTAATTTGAACCAATCTGTAAGGTCTAAGCTTAAATTAGATTCTTTAGGAGGAGAGTGGACGATTGATTTTTCTTATAATATAATAAGAGCCTCCACAGATCAACAATATAATAATTCACTACTTGCTGGTGGGTTTGTTTCAAAGGGGTTTGGTGATTTTTCCAATGATAGAGATTTTTATACTTATCAAACAGATTATAAAAAGAAGTGGAAAGGGGTTACTGTTGAAACAGGCGTAAAATCAAGTTTATTGTATTTTAAAAATCAATCTAATTATCAAAGGGAGTTGAATGGAAAGAATATTAAAGATGATTTTAGAACTAGTCAATATACATTTAAAGAACAAATTAATGCTGGGTATCTTCAGGGATCAAAAACTTGGGGTGCAGTGGTGCTTAAAGTTGGAACTAGGGTAGAGCAGACTATCATGCAAGGAGAACAAAAAATTCCTTCTGATACATCTTTTTCGTTAAATAGAACAGATGCGTTCCCCTATGTATTTTTAAGCCGTAAACTATTTAAAATTTCTGGCTATGAATTACGAGGCTATTTAGTATACCGTAAAACTATCAGCAGGCCTAGTTATGAGTTTTTGAATCCATTTCCTAGATACATTGATCCCTTTTTATACGAAACAGGTAATCCGAGTTTAAGGCCTCAATTCACTTCTAATTACGAGGCGAATATCAGTGTGGACGACAAGCCAATTTTTGCTTTTGGGGTAAACGAGACTAAAGATATTTTTACGAATGTGTTGTATCAATCGACTGAAAATAAACAAATTTCTTATCGTACTTATGACAATCTAGGTAAAAGTAGAGAGACCTATTTTAGAGGGATTGCAGTGATACCTCCTGGTAAAGCATTTTTTGCTGTGGTGGGTGCCCAATTGAACCATAATGTATACAATGGTATTTATGAACAAAAGCCAATCGTATTTGACAAAGCCACTTGGACTTTCTTTACTTTCCAATCATTGAAATTAGATAAACTATCCACATTCACTATCAATGGATTTTGGAGAACCAATGGGCAACAGCAATTTTATGAATTAGATAATTTTGGTCAATTGAATAGTTCATTGAATAGACAATTTTTGAATAAAAAATTAACGGTGACCTTATCCATGAACGACATCTTCTTTACCAATAAAAATACATTTACACTTAGGCAGGGTAGTATTTATGCCGTAGGATTTAGAGAAAACGATACAAGAAGATTTGGGATCAATATCCGCTACAATTTTGGCGTAAAACCTAAAGAACAAAAGCTGGATCTATTGGACACGGATGTGAAAGTCAATTAAAATTCTAGGATATTTTTTATTGAATGATGGTTTCTATTAGGGCATAGATGCTCATGGAACCCATCAACACTACAACAAGCCAGCCAGCTAGTTCGATCCACAAGGGGTATTTATATTGTTTTAAGACAGGAATTCTTCGGCTTGCAATTAACATAATGGCGAGTGCAAATGGGAGTATGAATCCGTTGATTAATCCAGCAAAAAGTAACAATTCTTTTGGTTTGCCAATCCAAATAAATAAAGAAGTAGATATCAAGATAAATCCGCTAATGGAAAATCGCTCATGATTTAAAAATGGGATGTCTAATTTTTTAATAAATGAATAAGAGGTATAGGATGCACCTATCACAGATGAAATGGCCGCACTCCATAATACAATGCCAAACACAAATAAGCCCCATCTTCCTCCAGCAGTTTCAAATACAGTGGCAGCAGGATTATTTTTATCTAAATGCACGCCTTGTGACACCACACCCACCACTGCTAAAAATAAAATAAAGCGCATAAACGAGGAGATGAGAATCCCCCTGCTTGCGCTTTTAGTCACAAACCCAATATGTTCTGGGCCTACCATGCCAGCATCCACCAATCTATGTGCGCCGGAGAAGGTAATATAGCCGCCCACTGTACCTCCCACAATCGTTACAATAGCCAATAAAGAAATCTGTTCTGGTACAAAACTATGGTGCACTGCATCCAATATGGGTGGGTTTGCTGCATACACAATTAATAAAGTTAAACTTATTTTTACGATGCCTAAAATTTTGGTGAGGCGGTCTAACATTTTTCCTATCTCATCTATCCAGAAAATAAGTATGGCAATGATACCACTTAACATAGCCCCTTTTGCAAAGCTGATACCCGTTAATATATTGAGTGCAAGTCCACAACCTGCAATATTGCCAATATTGAATGCAAATCCACCTAGTACCACCGATAGCGATAAAATATATCCAAGACCAGGCAGTAATTGATTCGCGATTTCTTGAGCGCGCATTCCGCTTAATGTAATGGCTCTCCAAATATTAATTTGTGCACCAAAGTCAAGAAGGATAGAAATTAAAATAACAAACCCAAAACTAGTGAGTAGTTGTTCTGTGTAAAATGAAGTTTGTGTTAGAAAACCGGGTCCAATAGATGAATTGGCCATTAAAAAAGCGGCACCTAAACTTATTCCAGTTAAAGAGGGTAGTGTCGCTTTTGAATTAGGGTTGTTTGATTTCAATCTGGTATTGTTGTAATGTACTGAATAAGTGTTTTGCGATTTCTACTGCTGCTTCATGATCTCCATGAATACAAATTGTTTCTGCGTTGACTGCAATCATGGTTCCGTCAACTGTCTTTATTTCTTGATCCAACACCATTGATAAGACCTGCTTTGCAGATTCAATTGGATCTGTGATGAGTGCATGATCCAAATATCTTGGTGTTAATTGTCCGTTTGACTGATAGGTTCTATCTGCAAAAACTTCTTGTACAGTTTGTAAGCCAATTGCTTTTGCTTCTTTTATCGTATCACTCCCGCTCAATCCATACAACATGATGGAAGGATCAATGGCTTGTATTGTTTGTGCTACAATCTTACTTGATAAAGCATCCTTTGCACAATCATTGTACAAAGCACCATGCAGTTTTATATGATGAATCTTGCAACCCATCTGGTTGGTGATTTTTTCAAATAAATATATTTGATCACTTATAAGTTCAGCGAGTTCAACTAAAGCAATAGGTTGAGTAAGTCTCCCAAAATTTTCTCTATCATTGTAGCTTGGATGAGCACCAATAGCCACATTGTTTTCTAAAGCTAATTCGATGGTTCTTTTAATGGTAGCATCATCCCCAGCGTGATACCCACATGCAATATTTGCACTACTAATATAGGGCATTAAGAAGGCATCATTTTGCATACCTTCTCCCATATCACAATTAATGTCAATGGATAAACCAGGACTGTATTGATCGATAAAGTTGATGGGCTGTTTGAACATTGGTAATGCTTAACTTAAAATGACTATGGTTATTTAATTGTGCAAGCCTAGGTAAATCTACCAAAATTATTTGACCCAAATTGGCATAACCTCCAATGGTTTGATGATCAGCCATTAAGACAATGATTTGACCATTGGGTAACAATTGTAATGTGCCCATTGTGACTGCACTTGAAACATATTGTTTTGGCTCAGTTAAATGGATAGGCGTCCCTTCCAATAAAAAACCCATTCGATTTGATTTTGCATCAATCGTAAATGACTGATGCATCAATACTTGAATGGAGACAGGTGTTAAATCATTCCAGGCAGGTCCGGGAATAAATCTAATTTCATGTTCGTTGAATAGGGTCTTTTGAACTTGTTGTACTAAATCATGTTCAACTGAATTGACTAACCCATCACAGAGAGACACAGGCTTTATAGAAAAATGATCCTCTTTTTTTAAAGTGGTTTGGAAACTTGTATAACTATTTAACCATTTTTTATTTTCATCCAGCTCGCCTTTAAAAGCCATATAGGCAGAGCGACCTTCTAGTGGTTGTAGAAAACTAAGTTGGTCTTGAGGGTACACTTGAATAGGGGTATTGAGGGCAATGCTTTTTTCATTGATCACCGGCACAAAATTTGCACCACTAATACAAATATGCATGGGCTCTTGAAATTCAAAAGTGGAAGCTGGGAAATGCAATTCAAAAACAGGATGATTCAACGCATTACCTAAAATGATATTTGCCAATTGAGCGGATAAAAAGTCCATGGGTCCCGATGGTTGAATGCCAAGATCTTGGAAACCAAATCTTCCTTGATCAACAATGCGATCGGACAAACCTTTTTTAATGATTTTAATAGACATTTTCTTGGTTGTTTAATTCATGAAACAATGCCAAGTCAATGGGATTAAATTTTACTTGATCTCCGGCTTTGAAAAGGGAGAGTTTTATTGTATCAAATATTTTTAATGGTGTACGCCCAATAATTTGCCAACCACCGGGGGAGTCCATTGGATAGATGCCTGTTTGTTTTCCTGCAATGCCCACACTACCTGCAACTACTGTTGCTCTTGGCTGTGGATGTCTTGGTAGTTGTATTTTTTTAGGGACATCACCCATATAGGCAAAGCCCGGTAAAAAACCGAGACAATACACGGTATAGATATGCGCTGTATGTTCTTGAATCAGTGCCTCAATATTACAGTTAGCAATTTTTGCAGCAGCTTCTAAATCAATCCCTAAACTTGGATCATAACAAACAGGTACTTCAATTAACCTGCTTGCGTTGTTGAGTGCAATGTGATTTGAAGCTTCAGCAATAAAATTACAGACTAACTGATTGACGTATAAATAGGGGTTGGAATCAAAATCAAGGATATCATACACCAAGGTTAAATTATCATAAGCTAAAATAATATCCTTGATCCCTTGTATTTTTTGTTCTTTTATAAATGCTGCAAGGGCAAGCAGATCTCGATCAATCCCTCCATTCAAGCCCTTACTTAATTTAATTAAGATGGCATGATCTCCTAGTAAATGAATATGAAATTGATTCCCCAAGCTTTGCATACCTAAACTTACCATTTTTTAGGGCATTTCATTGTATATAATAAGGCTATCATTTACCAACTACCATATAAGCCATCTTTAAGTGCTTTTTGGTATTTCTTTTCATTGAAAGAGTACAAGTAGGCTGCTTTATGCGCGCCCCCTTTTTTGGTCTCTGTCAATCGGTTTAAAATATCAAAGCTGAGCAATTTTCGTTGAAAATTTCTACGATCTAATTTTTCATTTAAGATGGTTTCGTATAATTTCTGTAATTCAGGCATCGTGAATTTTTTTGGTAATAAGTTTTTACCAATAGGGAGGTAGGCTAGTTGAGTTCTAAGTGTTTCTAAAGCTTTTTGAACAATTGCTGCATGGTCCATCATTAATCCATTTAAGTATTCGATATCCATCCATTGCCATTGTGCTTCTTGTTCTGATGGTTGAATTTTAACTTCATTAAAATCTACTAATGCATAAAATCCAACAGTGATGAATCTTTGTATCAGCCAATTGTTTTTAGGTATTTTAATCCCAAAGCTTTGATATCTTTTCTGATGTATACTTGCATCAGCTCTATCAGGAGCACCAAAAACATGAAATTGCTGAAGGAAAATATCTTTAACACCTGTTCTTTCTTGTAATACTCTATAAGCCGCTTCTTCGATGTGCTCTGTTTTTTTAATAAAACCACCTGGCAATGCCCATTTATGAACAGTATCAACTTTCAGCAATAAGATTTTAAGTTGTTGTTCATGAAATCCAAAAATCACACAGTCTACAGAGATACCAGACTGAAACTGATCTTCACCTTTTTCAAGTAGCTGTTTTAAATGATGGGGGAGTACATTTTTTGTAGACATAAACTAGCAGTCACCAATGGATTAATTAATTGTTTGTTCAGAGATTTTTCCTGTCGTCTTATGCTTCAAGATTAATTTCTTTGCACCATAGTGGGTCATCTCTTCCTTCACTAAATAATGGTCCGCATCATATTCGACTAAATGACTTTCTTTAGTTAATCCAGTTTTACCTCTCCAAAAATCTAATTGAACAGGTTCCCATAATTTTGTTTTAGCCGATTTATAGGCAGCGTCTAAAATACAATTCACCACATAGCCATCGTAAAATGTTTCTTTTGGGGCTACCCCTTTTTCGATGGAGTTGAACATGTCCATGAACATATGATTGTATCCAAGTTCATTCAATTCATCGCCCACAGGGAATAACCAACCTCTATCACTTTCTGCTTTTTCTGCAATATAGTCACCACCTTTACCTGTGGTAAACATCTCAAAGCCTGTTCTTAAAAAACTATTGATCCAAATGGTGCCTTCTGTACCCATCACTTCGTCTCTTAAATCTAAGCCTCCTCTAAAAGTCCAACTCACTTCAAATTGTCCAATCGCACCGTTTTCATATTTTACCAATCCTATCGCATGATCTTCGGCCTCAATTGGTTTGACTTGTGTATCTGCCCAACACATGACTTCGATTGGTTTGATATCCTTGCCAATATAAGATCTTGATATTTCCACGCAATGACAACCTAAATCTAAAATACATCCACCACCTGCTTGCTCAATGTCCCAGAACCATTCACTATGCGGGCCAGGATGTGTTTCGCGAGACTTAGCCCATAATACACGACCCAATGCACCTTCCTTTACACTTTGATTGGCTTTGATAAATTTAGGCGTGTACACAAGATCTTCTAAGTAACCATTAAAAATACCAGCTTCTTCAACTGCAATCAACATACGTTTTGCTTCTGCACCATTTCGGCCTAGTGGCTTGGTGGTCATGACTGCTTTTTTATGTTTGCAACACATCATCACAGCAGCTTCATGTAAATTATTAGGCAAGGAGATGCAAACAATATCTACATCTGGATGTGCAATGGCTTCCTCCATTTCGGTGGTCCAGTGAGCACAGTTGTAATCTGCAGCAAATTTTTTAGCTGACTCCTCACGACGTGCATAAATACTTACGACTTTGTCTTTACTTCTGTAGCCTTGTAATGCATCTGCATAAAAACGACCTATAAACCCAGCACCTAACATTGCGATTCTCATAATTGATTGAATGAAGAATGAAAAAATATAATTAAATAATATAAATGAAAAAGCCTACCCCAGGGGATAGGCTTTTAAAAATATTGAGTTAAGCAGCTGCTATTTCTTTTTTCTCTTTAAAGAATAAGATAAAGGCAATCAGAACTGCGCCTGCAATTGCTGCTGGCGTTAACCAGATACTTGTCCAGTTGTGGCCAGTAGCATCTGCTAATTTATTTTGCTCTACAACAAATCCGCTGTAATTGGTTCCAATAAACATACCCACCCCATAGGTAGCAAAAGTAAATAAACCCTGAGCTGCATTTTTAATATTTTCACCTGCCTTCTTTTCTGTGTACATATAACCTGTCACAAAGAAGAAGTCATAACAAATACCATGTAAAATAATGCCTGCATACAACATCCAACTTGCATCCATATTACCGTAAGCAAAACAAACATAACGCAATACCCATGCAGAGATTCCAAAAATCAACATGTTTTTAACGCCAATTTTATTGAATAAGAATGGTATTGCTAATATGAAAATCGCTTCTGACATTTGACCCATCGTCATTTTCCCAGCTGCATTATCTAAACCAATTTCATTTAAGAAAGAATTTGCAAATCCATAGTAAAATGATAAAGGAATACAAATTGCGATAGCCGATATAAAGAAGATTAAGAAAGATTTATTTTTCAATAACACAAAAGCATCTTTTCCTAAAATTGCACCCATAGAAGAAGGCGTGCCTGCTGCTTTTGGCGGTGTATTTGGTAAAGCAAAACTCAATAGGCCTAGCACTGCAGAAATTCCAGCAGCAACAATAAATGTACCCTCGGTTTTTTCAATACCCAATTGACTAATCACTAAACCAGCGGCAATCCAACCTAAGGTTCCAAAAACGCGAATCCAAGGGAATTGTTTTCCTGGATCTGTCATTTGTGCAAATGCGACACTATTACTTAAAGCAATCGTAGGCATGTATAATAAAGAGTACACAAGGATCACCCAATAAAAACTTGTATTATCCACTTTTGTGGCATAAAATAATAAAGCAGCACCAACAATATGCAATACACCCATGATTTTTTGAGCAGCAAAAAAGCGATCCGCAATCATCCCTACAAAGAAAGGAGAGATGATGGTAGCAATTGCACCCGCACCATATGCAGCACCAATGGCCACACCTGATGCACCTAATTTTTCACCCATATAGGTGCCCATTGTTACGTACCAAGCACCCCAAATATAATATTGGAGAAACATCATTAAAGAGAGCAATACACCTGTTTTTAATTTCATAGGTTGTTTTTTAAATCATTAGAATTTTAAGCGTATTCAATATACAAACTATATTGTAAAAAGGACACAATGAATAGCAAAAAAATACCCCACTCATGGTTGTGAGCAGGGCACTAAAGTATTTTGTAAGGATGTTTTAGGCGTCCAGTGCTTGTAGGATATCGTTTAAAATATCTTCCTCATGTTCTAAGCCTACTGAAATTCTAATCAATCCTGGGGTAATTGCAAGGGCTTGTCTTTCTGCTTCGGAAAGTTTAGAATGGGTGGTACTTGCCGGGTGCGAAGCGATGCTTCTTGAATCTCCTAGGTTCGCAGTTAATGAAAGCATTTTAAGACGGTTTAAAAATTGTTGTCCTGCTTCCAATCCTCCTTTTAATTCAAAGCAAACTATACCGCCACCGTCTTTCATTTGTTTGATAGCAATAGTATGTTGTGGATGGGATTTAAGGAATGGATACTTTACAAAATTAATTTTTGCATGCCCTTCTAATTTTTGTGCAATCGAAAAAGCCGACTTACTATGCCTTTCCATTCGAACTTCTAAGGTTTCCAAACTCTTACTCAATATCCATGCATTGAAAGGGGATAGAGATGGCCCTGTGTTCCTGCAGAATAAAAAAATTTCATGAATCAAATCTTTTCTACCGACTACTGCACCACCTAATACACGTCCTTGTCCATCAATCCATTTCGTAGCAGAATGTACTACAAGGTCTGCGCCAAGATCAATGGGTGTTTGACCAATAGGAGTGGCAAAACAATTATCAACATTCAAAATAACATGATGTTTTTTTGCGATCGCACTAATCATAGCAATATCTAACACTTCTAATCCAGGATTAGTAGGTGTTTCTAAATAAATCATTTTTGTATTGGGTTGTATCGCAGCTTCCCATTCTGCAGCAGAAGCATTTGCGGATACATAACTATATTCCATTCCGTATTTTGGCAGGTATTTAGTCACCACATTATGGGTGCTACCAAAAACAGCATTACAAGATAAAAGATGATCTCCTTTTTTTAATAAGGCCATGAAAGAGCCAAACACCGCACTCATACCACTTGCTGTAGCAAAGCCTGCTTCTGCATGTTCCAGCACTGCTAAACGATCCACAAATTCTTGCACATTTGGGTTAGAGAAACGACTATAAATATTCGCATCCGATTCGTCTGCAAACGCTGCGCGCATGGACTCTGCTTCGTCAAAACAAAAACTACTAGTTAGAAACAAAGGACTTGAATGTTCGCCCTCTGCAGTTCTTTCAATTTGTGTACGAATTAATTTAGACTGATCGTGTTTCATGAATACGCAATAAAAAATTATAAAATAACAACCTCCCAAGTGATCACTGCACCAGCAGCTCTTAAAGTAGCAGCTACTGAACAATATTTATCAATAGACAAAGCACATGCTTTCTCTGCTTTTTCTTTTGTCATAGAACCTTTTAGTTTGAAAATAATATGAATTATTTCCCATAAAGCAGGTTCCTTATGTTCTGCACGTTCTCCACTAATTTCCATTTCGTAATGCTCAATGATTTCTTTTTGTTTATTTAAAATCATCACTACATCTACGCCACTACACCCACCTAAAGCACTCAACAAAGCTTGCATTGGTCTTACACCATTACCATGACCACCTTGGTCCTCTGGAATATCCATTGTCATCACCTGACCGGCTTCGTCAATGGTTTGAAACTGATAATCGGAATCGGTGCGCTTAAGAGTGATCGTTGCCATTTGGTTAATTTGTGTCGTGAATAGGAATTATAAATATTGTACCTTTACAAAGGTAATTCAAATAGCCACTTAGTTAGCACAAGAAAGCGATAAAATGGACCCAGTCATCTATAAATACCATCAACCTTTTACCCTTGAATCTGGGATTAGTTTGCCAAAGCTTAAAATAGCCTATCATTATTATGGGGAATATACGCCTGGTAAAAAAGTAGCCTGGGTTTGTCATGCACTAACGGCTAATTCGGATGCAGCTGATTGGTGGAAGGGATTGGTAGGCGAAGGATCTATTATTAATCCAAACGATTACTTTATTGTTTGTGCGAATATGATTGGTTCATGTTATGGATCTACAGGCCCATTGAGTGTAGATGAATTAGATACTAGGCTTGATCAATTTCCTAATATCACTATTCGAGACATGGTGCGTGCACATATTTTATTGAGACAACATTTAGGTATTGAAAAAATTGATCTTTTATTAGGAGGAAGCATGGGTGGATATCAAGCATTAGAATGGTCTTTGATGGAGCCAAATGTGATTCAGAAAATGTTTTTGATTGCCACAACCGCTGCTGAAAGTGCTTGGGCGGTTGCAATACATACGGCCCAAAGATTGGCGATTGAAGCGGATCCAACATGGAAGGAAACTAAGCCGAATGCAGGCGCAAAAGGATTGAAAGCGGCAAGAGCCATTGGAATGTTAACCTATCGTAACTATGGCATCTTCAAAGAAAAACAAACCGATGCAGATCCTGAAAAAATGGATGACTTCAAGGCATCCTCTTATATGAATTATCAAGGGGATAAATTAGTGAATCGATTTAACGCATATAGTTATTGGTTACTCACAAAGTCCATGGATAGTCACCACCTTGCGCGAGGTCGAGGGGGCGACTTAGCGGTTACTTTGGCATCCATACAAACACCAACTTTAATCATTGGAATCAATAGTGATATTTTATGTCCGTTGGCCGAACAAGCATTCATGGAGGCCCATATGCCAAATGCAAATTTAGTGGCAATAGACTCTATGTATGGTCATGATGGATTCATTATTGAAACTGCACAAATTACAACTCATTTAAAAGCTTGGCTTAATAGCTTAATTTAATCTTTCAAACATTACAACAAATAAATTTGACTATGGGTATTTTAAGACAATTTGGAGAGTACTTATTCATTAAGAAAAGAGATCCTAATCAACCTAGGACACAATGGATGAAATACATGCACGGCATGAATCGAATTTCATTATTGATTTTTATTTTCGCTATCCTGTTTACTTTATTTAGGGTATTTATCCTGCCGCTTTTTAAATAAAATTGTGCAGTGCAAAGGGGCGCTAAAATTTAATTTTTATTCAGTGTTTCCTGAATGATGCTTGCAGCAACTTCTGTGGCTTTGTGCCCAGTGGTCAATGCTTGCTTCAGCGCCGCATAATCTGCTTTGATAGCAGCTTGTCTTGCAGGGTCTTCCAATAATTTTTTCAATTCGATGGATAAATTGCTGGTGGTAAGTTCTTCTTGAATCAATTCCTTCACCACTTCCTTGTCCATGATTAAATTGACCAATGCGATAAATTTAATTTTGACAAAACGTTTTGCCAAAGCCAAAGTAATTGCGTTGCCCTTATAACAAACAATTTCTGGCACATTTAATAATGCAGTTTCTAAAGTGGCCGTGCCACTTGTAACCAATGCTGCTTTACTATGTTGCAAAATAGCATACGTGTTTGCAGCTACTATATGCACATTGGGTAAATTAGGAATGAGTGCATTAAACCATGTAGCATCAATGCCGGGTGCTTGTGCGACTACAAAATGTTCCTGAGGAAATTGCTTCGCAACAGAAAGCATAATGGGTAACTTTTTTTGAATCTCTTGCTTACGACTACCAGGTAATAACGCAATCAATGCTTGGTCTTGTAATGCAGGAATGGGATGTGCTAATGGTTCAAGTGCATCCAATACTTCCATCAATGGATGTCCAATATAATCTACCTCCCAATCCCATCTATCTTTAAAATATTTTTTTTCAAAAGGGAGGATGCATAATAAACGATCAATCGATGCGCGCATAGCAGGCACCCTGTTTTCTTTCCATGCCCATACTTGTGGTGCAATAAAATACACCACTTTCATGCCATTTTTTTTAGCCCATTTTGCAATACGTAAATTAAAGCCAGGATAATCAATGCAAATTAAAATGTCTGGTTCAAATTCGGTGATGTCTTTTTTACAGAATGCGATATTGGATAAGATGGTGCTTAAATTCATTAGCACTTCTACAAATCCCATGAAAGCTAGACTGCGATAATGTTTTACAAGATGTCCTCCGGCCGATTGCATTAAATCTCCTCCCCAACATTGTATGCTTGCAGCAGGGTCATTTTTTAAAATGGCTTTGATTAAATTAGATCCGTGTAAGTCGCCGCTAGCCTCGCCAGCTATGATATAGTATTTCATCTATAAAAACCATTTAACTGCAATAGCTACTATTGCATAAACACAGGTGGTAAAAAATATGCCTTTCGCGGTCTTATCAATTTGCTTTTGGAAAAATAAAGTCAATGCAGCTGCGTTTAATAAAAGCGATACACTGATCATGGCAGAGAGGATGGATTTTTGACTAGCTAATAAGTCTATAAAGGTGTCCAATGGTACCATGCTAAACTTCCACTGGTAGAATCCTGCAAAACCTAAGAAGGGTAGTGCTAGACCAATGAGTACGCCAATGATATAATTGTCTTTCTCTAATTGCATTGTTTTACCATTTCCATTTTTTACTTAATTGCGCTTTGAGTGCATGGTTGGTCAAATCAAATTGAACAGGCACCACACTCACGTAATTATTTTTAAGTGCCCATACATCGGTTTCTTTTGACTTATCAAAGTTCACAAATTCACCTGTAAGCCAGTAATATTTTTTACCATGAGGATCTGTGCGCTCTACAAATTTCTCATCATATTTAGCATAAGCTTGTTTGCAAATCTTAATGCCTTTAATCATCTTAGTCGCTACTTTAGGAATATTCACATTCAAGCATAAGTGTTTATCTAATTTTTTATCTGCCAACACATGTTCTACAATAATGCGTGCATAATGGCTCGCAGCTGAAAAATCGGCATCAATGCCAAGGTCTAATAAACTAAATCCAATACTAGGAATACTTTCAATGGAGGCTTCTAAAGCTGCAGACATTGTTCCAGAATAAATCACATTAATGGAATGATTTGCGCCGTGGTTGATGCCACTCAAACAAATAGTTGGTTTACGATGTAGCACTTTGTCTACCGCTAATTTTACACAGTCAACAGGCGTGCCACTGCAAGAATATGCTTCTACTTGAGGATCATCTTCCCAATGCACTTTGGTTAATCTTAAATGTTGACCTAGTGTAATGGCATGACCCATACCACTCTGGGGTTTATCTGGAGCCACCACCACTACTTTACCTAATCCTTGAACGGCCTTTACCAGTGCGTGGATGCCAGGTGCACCGATACTATCATCGTTCGTAATTAATATAACGGGTTGTTCCTTTTTTACTTTAGCCATGCTGCAAGTTACCAAGAAGGGGAATGGCCTCAAAAAAAGAAATTGCTAAATAAATTTGGAAAAACTAAAATAATTAGTAAATTGCACTAAAATTATTAGTTATGTCATACGCAGGTAAGAATTTAAAATTCATCAGAAAGCAACGTGATTGGACTCAAGAGGAGTTAGCCAACCAACTTCAAATTAAACGATCTCTAGTGGGCGCTTATGAGGAAGGCAGGGCAGAACCAAGGTTAGAAGTACAAGAGGCTATTTGTGCCTTGTTTAATATTAGTTTAGAAGTATTCTTGTTCCAAGATCTTTCTCAGATGGAGGAGTTTGACTTGAACCAGGGCTATAATATGGGAGGTTCTTATTTAGAGCGCCGTCGTTCACTTAAAACTGATACTTCAATTAGTGCAGCAATTGTTTCATTTGTACCAGTAAAAGCTGCTGCAGGCTATTTGGCTGGTTATGCTGACCCAGAATTCATTGATGAGCTAAATACATTCACCTTGCCTATGTTGGCTCCAGGGGAATACCGCGCATTTGAAATTGTTGGAGACAGTATGTTGCCAACTCCAAGTGGAAGTGTGATTGTTGGTGAGCGTGTGGCCAGTCTAAAAGATGTGAAAAGTAGCAATACCTATATTGTTATTTCGAATACAGACGGGGTGGTGTACAAGCGCATCATTACCAACGACGATCGTTCAGTAAATTCAATTGGAGAGAAGCTTACTTTATTGAGTGACAATCCTTTATACGAGCCATATCAAGTAAACAGTAAAGATATAGTAGAGGTTTGGAAGGCAGTTTATATCATACATAAAGCAGGGGCACAACCTATGTGGAATGTGGATCAACTAGCTGGTGTGGTGAATACATTACAGGATCAAATTACCTCTATTCAAAAGAAATTGAACTAATAAAAAATGGGCTAATTCATTTAAATATAATGAATTAGCCCATTTTAATTAATATTAAACTTTAAGTCATTAAGTTCAATTACTCCCACTCAATCGTTGCAGGTGGCTTACTACTAATATCATAAACAACCCTGTTAATACCTCTTACTTGGTTAATGATAGAGTTGCTCATATGCGCCAAGAATTCATAAGGTAGGTGTGCCCAGTCTGCAGTCATGCCATCCACGGAAGTCACAGCCCTAAGTGCAACTGTAAACTCATAGGTACGTTCATCGCCCATCACCCCTACGCTTTTTACAGGTAAAAGGATGGTGCCTGCTTGCCAAACCTTATCATATAATCCAAATTCTTTTAGTCCATTGATATAGATAGCGTCTGCTCTTTGAAGAAGGTCCACTTTTTCAGGGGTGATTTCACCCAAGATACGAATGGCCAAGCCTGGTCCTGGGAAAGGATGCCTTTGGATCATATCGGCAGGGATACCTAATTCAAGGCCCACTTTTCGAACTTCATCTTTGAATAAACTACGAAGAGGCTCCACTAATTTAAGGTGCAGGGTGTCGGGTAAACCACCTACATTATGGTGCGACTTAATGGTTTGAGATGGTCCATGAACGCTTACGCTTTCAATCACATCAGGATAGATAGTTCCTTGACCTAAAAACTTGGCTTCCAACATTTTAGAAGCCTCTATTTGAAATACATCTATAAATAGTTTTCCTATAATTTTACGCTTTTCTTCGGGGTCAGACTTACCTGCAAGGCCATCATAGAACATATTTTTAGCATCAATGCCCTTTACATTCAAGCCAATTTTTTCGTACATATCTAGCACCTGTTGGAACTCGTCTTTTCTTAAAACACCATTGTCAACAAAAATACCATGAAGGCGATTCCCAATGGCTTTATGAATTAAGGTTGCAGCAACGGTGCTGTCCACGCCGCCACTCAATGCCATAATCACGTGACCATCTCCAATTTGTTCTTTTAATTGCGCTACCGTCTCATTGACAAAAGAAGCTGGGGTCCAATTTTGACTACAGCCGCAAATTTCCACCAAGAAATTGCGGATCATGGTCTTTCCTTCAGATGAATGGTAGACTTCTGGGTGGAATTGGAATCCGTGTAAGCTATGTCCTTCATCTGCTATTTTTCTAAAACCGGCTACAGGGATACTCTCGGTATCAGCCAATAGTTCAAAATTTTCGGGCAAGACAGTAATGGAGTCACTATGACTCATCCATACCTGGCTATTGTCTGCAATATTTTTGAAAATGATATCTTCTTTTTTGATACGCAATTGGGCACGACCATATTCGCGTTTGTTGGACTTTTCTACTTTGCCACCAAAGTTCTTAGCACTCAATTGAGCACCATAACAGATGGTTAAAAGAGGAAGTTTGGCTAAAATTGCTTGAATATCTACATTAGGTGCCTCGTCTTCGTTCACACTGGCAGGGGAGCCACTTAAAATCACCCCTTTTAAATGTTCATCAAAGACGATTGCATTATGAAAGGGTTGAATTTCACAATAGACATTGGCCTCTCTAACTGCTCTTGCAATTAACTGAGTGTATTGGCTACCAAAATCTAGGATTAATATTTTTTCAGTCATAAGGCGAAGATACAATGAAAATAGATGTCTATGAAAGGGAGTATTTCACATAGGGTGGGGACAAAAAAATCCCGCCTTTTCAGGCAGGATTTCAATATGAATTCTAGACGCTTTTAAGCGTGTTCGATTACTTTTTCTTAACCACTTGCTTTACAGCAACGTGCTTAGCTAGTTTGCTCTTTAAATTAGCAGCTTTGTTTTTGTGGATAATGCCACGCTTTGCTAATTTATCAATTTGAGAAACGATTGTAGGTAACTTCTCGTCGTAAGCTTTTTGCTCTTCTATTGTCTTTAAATCACGAATAGCGTTACGAGTAGTTTTACCATAATAACGGTTTCTATCGCGACGTTTAGTTGCTTGTCTTACATCTTTTTTTGTAGCCGAATGATTTGCCATGTACTAATTAATTTTCAGGAGGGCAAAGGTAAGGGACTTGTGCAAATATTAAAAATTAAAATTAAAAAAAATAAAACTTGAGTTTAAGTAATTGAAAATCAACTAGTTAAAATGAATCTAAAATCACTTTTTAGACCTATTTGCGTATAAATGAAGCAATATCTCCAAAATCACACAAAATATGGGGGTAGTTGATCAAAATTTTACCGAGATTTTTAGCGCATTTTACTTTATTAATCAATCATTTAAACCGATATTTGCGTACCTAGTTTTACAAATAAACGAAAGGATATACAATGAAGGATTTCAGCTACATCACCAATTCCCATCCAGCCTTCATAGAAGGTTTGTACCAACAATTTTTAACTGATCCAGCATCAGTAGACCCAGATATCTTTAAATTTTTTGAAGGTTTCGATTTTGCGATGCAAAACGGCACAGCAGCTCCTGCACAAGGCGCTTCAGCACCCTCCACATTATCCTCTGTAAGTGCAGATTGGGCGAATGAAATCAAAGTCTACCGTTTGATATTGGGTTATAGAAATAAGGGACATTTAATTGCAACGACCAATCCTATTCGTACTAGAAAGGATAGAGGGGCTAATTTAGATTTATCATGCTTTGAATTGACAGAGGCAGATTTAGATAAAACATTTCAAGTAGGATCCATTATAGGCTTAGGTGCAACTACCTTAAAAAATATTCTTACACATTTACAAAAAACTTATGCGCACAGTTTAGGCATTGAGTTTAAATATATCTCTGATCAAAAAGTAATCGATTGGCTAACCGATGAGTTTGAAAATAAATTTGCTCAGCCAATTCCTTTAAATCAGAAAAAACACATCCTAGAAAAATTAAACCAAGGGGTGATTTTTGAAAAATTCTTACACACAAAATACATTGGACAAAAGCGTTTCTCATTAGAGGGTGGTGAGTCTACGATTGCTGCATTGGATGCAATCATTAATACTGCAGCAGAGCATGGTGTAGAAGAAGTGGTGATTGGTATGGCACATCGTGGAAGATTGAATGTGCTAGCAAATATCATGGGTAAAACCTACGAAGAAATTTTTAGTGAATTTGAAGGTACTGCAGTGTTGGATCAAACCATGGGTAGTGGTGATGTGAAATACCATATGGGCTTTTCCTCTGAAGTGACCACTTTCAGTAATAAAAAAGTGAATCTAAAATTGATGCCTAATCCATCGCATTTAGAAGCAGTAGATCCAGTTGTTTTAGGATTTGCTAGAGCTAAATCGGATGTATTGTATAATTCTGATGTATCCAAAATATTACCAATTCTAATTCATGGAGATGCCTCAGTCGCAGGACAAGGTATTGTGTATGAAATTTTACAGATGTGCCAATTGAATGGTTACAAGACTGGTGGTACGATTCACTTTGTCATTAACAATCAAATTGGGTTCACAACAGATTTTGATGATGCAAGAAGTGCGAACTATTGTACCTCCATTGCTGCAATGATTCAAGCGCCTGTGATACATGTGAATGGAGATGATGCCGAAGCAGTGGTGAAAGCCGTGCAAATTGCAACAACCTACAGACAATTATTTAAGAACGATATTTTCATTGACATGGTTTGTTACAGAAAACACGGCCACAATGAAGGAGATGATCCAAAGTATACACAACCTCAATTGTATAGCTTGATTGAGCAACATAAGAATCCAAGAGAAACTTATGCTGAATTTCTTTTACAAAATGGGGAGGCAAGTGCACAGGAATTAGCAAAGGAAATGGAAAAGAAATTCTGGTCCGATCTTCAAGCAAGATTAGATGAGGTGAAACAACATCCATTGCCCTATAAATACCAAGCACCAGAATTGGCATGGAAAGCAATGCGAAAAGCAACGAACGAAGATTTTATTAGTTCACCTGATACATCCATTACTGCTGATAAAGCGAAATCTATATTTGATGCACTAATGAAATGGCCATCTAGTTTTACGCCATTGAAAAAAGTGGATAAATTAATTCAAGAGAAAATTAAATTATACGAGACAGAAAAAAAGATAGACTGGGCGACTGGTGAATTAATGGCTTATGCTTCTTTATTAGCAGAAGGCAAGACGGTTCGTATGAGTGGACAGGATGTGAAGCGTGGTACATTTAGTCATCGTCATGCTGTTTTAGTAGATGAAAATACCAATGAACAATTTAACCGCTTGAATCAGGTTGCAGAAGGACAACAACCATTCAGAATTTACAACTCATTATTGAGCGAATATGGTGTACTTGGATTTGAATATGGCTATGCTTTAGCCAATGTGGATGCATTGGTCGTTTGGGAAGCACAGTTTGGTGATTTCTCAAATGGTGCACAAACAATCATCGATCAATTCATTGCAGCTGGTGAACAAAAATGGCAACGTCAAAATGGGGTAGTCATGTTATTGCCACATGGATACGAAGGGCAGGGGCCAGAACATAGCAGTGCAAGATTAGAGCGTTATTTACAATTATGTGCAGAGCACAATATGATCATCACCAATGTGACTACTGCTGCAAATTTATTCCATGCATTGAGAAGACAATTAACTTGGTCATTCAGAAAACCAATGATTAACTTCTCTCCAAAAGCGAATTTAAGAAGCCCGGCCACATTTAGTCCGATGTCTGATTTGACAAAAGGTGGATTCAAAGAAGTGATTGACGATACATTTGTTCAAAAAGTGGAGGACGTTAAAAAAGTATTGTTCTGTTCTGGTAAGATTTACTACGAAATGGCAGAAAGACAAAAAACGGAACAAAGAACAGATATTGCCATTGTGCGTTTAGAACAATTGTATCCATTACCTGTTCAACAACTTACCGCATTGCACCAAAAATATGGTAAAGCAATTTGGTTCTGGGTGCAAGAAGAACCTTTGAATATGGGCGCTGCTAGTTTCTTGCAAATGAATTTAAAGGGGATTAAATATGGTGTCATTAGTAGACAAGCAAGTGCTGCTACAGCAACTGGTTATGCTAAAGTGCACGCGAAAGAACAAAATGAAATAATAACAACTGCGTTTTCTATCTAAAATATTAAAACATGATTTCCATTAAAGTACCAACAGTAGGAGAATCTATCACAGAAGTAACTTTGCTAAAGTGGACTAAGCCAGAAGGCGCTTGGGTAGATCGCGACGAAGTGATTGCAGAGTTAGAGAGTGAGAAAGCAACTTTCGAAGTGAACGCTGAACAAGCGGGTACTTTGCATCATAAAGCAACCGAAGGAGATAGCATATTAATTGGTGCTATTTTAGCAGATATTGATGATAAAGCAACTAAGCCAGCTGGCGAAGTAGCAAAGCCTGCACCTGCTGCAACTCCAACGACTCCTTCAACTCCTGCAGCTGCAATGGCTCCTATGTCTTCGGCACCTGTAACGAGTATACCAAATAATGTAAAAGCAACGCCAGTCGCTGCTGCTATCATTGCAGATAAAAATGTAGATACCAATCAAATTAAAGCGAGTGGTTTTGCTGGAAAGATTACTAAAGTGGATGTATTAGATGCTTTAAATAATCCAGGTAAAATTCAGTTTGCTGGACAAGACTTATTCTCACGCAATGTGCGTCCAGAGAAAATGTCTAACCTAAGAAAAACAATTAGCCGTCGATTAGTTGAGGCAAAAAATACGACTGCCATGTTAACTACTTTCAATGAAGTAGACATGACAGGCATTATGCAAATTAGAAAACAATACAAGGATAAGTTTAAAGAAGCACATGGTGTGAATTTAGGATTCATGAGTTTCTTTGCTAAAGCTTGTTCGATTGCATTGACAGAGTGGCCTACTGTAAATGCTTTTATTGACGGAGACCAATTATTATACCATGACTATGCAGACATTAGTATTGCTGTAAGTACGCCAAGAGGTTTGACAGTGCCTGTAATCAGAAACGTAGAAAGCTTAAGCATGGCGGGTATCGAGAAAAAAGTAATTGAATTAGCAGGTAAGGCAAGAGACAGTAAGTTAACTGCCGAGGAATTAACAGGTGGTACATTCACCATCACCAATGGTGGTGTATTTGGAAGTTTAATGAGTACCCCAATCATTAATATTCCTCAGTCTGCTATTTTAGGAATGCATAAAATTCAAGATCGTCCAATGGCAGTGAATGGTGAGGTTAAAATTTTACCAATGATGTACTTAGCATTAAGTTATGATCACAGAATCATTGATGGTCGTGAGAGTGTAGGCTTCTTAGTAAGAGTAAAAGAATTATTAGAAAATCCAGCACTTTTATTAATTGCGAAAGATCCTGTAGCAAGTTTATTAGAATTATAATTCAAGAAAAACGAATATAAGAAAGTCATGTTTTGCATGACTTTCTTTTTTATAGCATGACGCATCAAAATCAACATCAAGAAACTGCTCAAAAATTAATCTCCGCTTATCAAGGGCCGGAGCCCTTGGCGGCGTATTTGAAAAAATATTTTGCTGCCAATAAAAAACACGGGAGTAAAGATCGTAAAAGCATTAGTGCTTTTTGTTATGCGCATTTTAGAACCTTGAATGCAAGCTTTCCTTTACAGGAGGCTATTTCAAAGGAAATAGACATCCCTACATTCATTCATTCACATACCATCCAGCCTTTATTGTTTATTCGAATTCGACCTTGGCAAAAGGAAAAAGTGGTTGCTGCATTAATGGCTGCGTCTATTGAATATACCCAGGTAAATGAACATTGTTTTGCATTTTCAAATACCACTTCTTTGCAAAATGTATTGGCATTGAA
>CAMDNL010000005.1 GCA_945902975.1 Chitinophaga pinensis | reverse complement strand
TTTTGGGAGACTCATTTTATATTCAAATTGTTTTCAATTTTAATTAGACCAATTTTATTTATTAGCCATGTCTGGAATTTCAGCCACTTTATAAGCACCTGCATCCAACTTCGCCTTGGTCTCACTAAATGCTTTTAATGTCAAATCAATCTCCTCCTGTGTATGCACTGCGGTAGGAATCAATCTGTAAATGATATGTCCTTTTGGAATAACAGGATACACCACAATAGAACAGAAGATTTTATAATTTTCTCTGATATCCATCACCATTGCGGTAGCTTCTTCTACTCCACCTTTCATATACACTGGTGTCACTACAGAATCGGTTTTACCAATATCAAATCCTCTTTTTTTCAATCCATTTTGTAATGCCAATGCATTCTTCCACAGATTTGCTTTTAGTTCTGGCTTCGATCTTAACAATTCTAAACGCTTTAAGTTACCCACTACATATGGCATTGGTAAACTTTTTGCAAAAATTTGTGAACGAATATTATAACGGATATAATCAATGATCGTTCTTGGTCCAGCCATGAAAGCACCTATCGATGCCATACTCTTAGCAAAAGTAGAGAAGTATAAATCAATTTCATCCTGACAGCCTTGTGCCTCTCCTGCGCCTGCTCCAGTTGCACCTAATGTACCAAATCCATGTGCATCATCTACCAATAAACGAAACGGCACTTTCTTTTTTAAAGCGGCAATCTCTTTCACTTTACCCTGATCACCTGCCATTCCAAATACGCCTTCTGTAATCACCAATACACCGCCTGATTGTTGTTTGTCTATCAAAGCTTGTGCTCTTAGCAATTGTTTCTCACAATCTTCTACATCGTTGTGTTTGAAAACAAATCGATGACCTGGAATCATTCTTAAACCATCAATAATGCATGCATGACATTCCGCATCATACACCACTACATCATGACGGCCACAAATAGCATCAATCGCGCTCATGATCCCTTGGTATCCATAGTTCATCAGAATCGAGTCTTCCATATGCACAAATACTGCTAATTCTTTTTCTAATTGTTCGTGTAAGTCACTATTCCCACTCATCATTCTAGCACCCATTGGCAAGGCTAAACCATATTGAGCAGCGCCGTCTGCATCTGCCTTTCGAACTTCTGGATGATTGGCTAAGCCTAAATAATTATTTAAACTCCACACAATCATTTCTTGCCCTCTAAATTTCATCTTAGAGCCAATTTCGCCCTCTAATTTAGGAAATGCAAAATAGCCATGTGCTCTTTCACGGTGCTGACCAATTGGGCCGTAGTTTTTAATTAGTCTTTCAAATATATCTGCCATAGGTTTTAATTATACCTGCAAATTTAATAATTTTTTAGCTTCTATGGGCCATAATTATACGTAATTTGCAGTCCTAAAATCATGTGAACATGCGTATTTTACCCCTTTTATGTTTTTTGATCTTGTCTTTTGTAAGCAATGCTCAGGCCCAAAAATCAATCCCATCAAGCACTTCAAGTAAACCTAAACTGATTGTTGGTATTGTGATTGATCAAATGCGCTGGGATTATATTAATCAATTTAAATCCCATTTCACCTCCCAACAAGGTTTTATGCGCTTTATAAATGAAGGCGCTAGTTGTAATAATAACTTAATTCCTTACGTGCCAACAGTCACTGCTTGTGGACATGCTGCGGTATACACTGGCTCCACGCCAGCATTGCACGGCATTGCAGGAAACCAATGGTACGATAATTATCAACAAAGGACGGTCTATTGTGTTGAAGATCCAACCGTAGTGTCGGTAGGTGTGGAAGGCAGTTCAGCCGGAAAAATGAGCCCAGTCAATGTTTGGACGACCACACTTGGAGATGAGATCAAGTTGGCGAATAATTTTAAAAGTAAAGTATATGGTATCTCCATTAAAGATAGAGGTGCCATCATTCCTGCCGGTCATAGTGCAGATGGTGCTTTTTGGTATGATAGCAAATCGGGTAATTTTATTAGCTCTACCTATTATGGAAAAAGTCTACCAAAATGGGTAAGTGAATACAATAGTCTACATAGAGTAGATAGCTTCTATACAAAAGGTTGGAACTTAAGTTTAGCAAAATCGGTCTACGAAGCGAATTGTGATGGAGATATCAACGCCTATGAATCTACCCCTTTAGGTGCAGAACAAAAAGGGTTCCCTTACACCTTATCACAATTTATTGGCAAGGATTATGGTAAAATTTCCTCTACCCCTTATGGTAATAATATTGTGCTAGAAATGGCAGAAAAGGCTTTGGTGAGTGCGCAGTTAGGCAAGGATGATATCACTGATTTATTGGCAATCAGCTTTTCATCTCCCGACTATATTGGTCACTCCTTTGGTCCAAATTCTTGGGAGACCCTAGATAGTTATGTCAAGCTTGATGCAGTCATCGCTCAACTATTTGCGAGTTTAGATCAACAAGTTGGGAAAAATAATTACACCGTTTTTTTAACAGCAGACCATGCTGTAGCCAATATTCCTGATTTTTCTAAAAAACATAAAATTCCAGGTGGATTGATCAGTGAATCAGGTATTAAAAAAGAATTGGGACAATTATTGTTAAAGCAAGGCTTGAGCGATAAATTAATTTCTGCGATCAATGAATACAATATTCATTTCAACCATCCTTTAATGGATAGTCTTGGCGTTAGTCAGGATAAATTGGTTCAAATAGTACGTCAATATGTGGAGCAAAAACCAGGCATAGTTCAAGTAATTGAATCACGTCAAGCTGCAACTGCTGCATTGCCTCAGGAACTAAGAGAAAGGATTGTCAATGGCTATAATCCTCAAAGAAGTGGCGATTTATTTATTATGACTAAATCAGGTTATATGGATGGATATGCCACGGGCACAAACCATGGCGTTTTTTATAATTATGATGCCCATATTCCATTGCTATGGTATGGCAATGGCATTAAAAAAGGCCAAGTTAATTCGGTGAATTATATGACAGATATTGCACCTACAGTCACGACCCTTTTAGGCATTCAGATGCCAAGCGGGTCTATTGGAAAACCTATATTAGAAGTATTGAAATAACCGATTTAACAGAAAAATGAGTAAAATCATAGTAAAAGGATGGTCAATTTCTAATGGATTGTGTAAATTGCACCTAGCATTTAAAGAATAAATAACAATAAAAATAACATCATGAAAAAATTAGCAACCGTATTATTTGTATCTGTATTATTATTAGCTGCAAACACCGCTTCTGCAAATTGTGGTAAGAAAGATTGCAAAGATTGCAAGAAAGAAGCAAAAGCGCACAAATGTGATAAGAACTGTATGAAAGATGGCAAGTGTAAAGAAATGAAAAAAGAAACGCCAAAAGCAAAGACAAACTAAGAAAAATTTGTACGCCCCTCAAGGTTTCACAAAAAAGCCCGATAGTAATTAACTACCGGGCTTTTTTATATGTTTAATTTAGACAATAATACTAATGCTAGACGATCTTTCGAGCACTGCGCAGAGCGAGGAGAGAATTTGTATTATTTCTAAATTTATTTCTTAATTATTTAGCCAATTTCTTTTGCAAATTAGAGTCAAGTGCATCTAAGAATTCTTCTGTGTATACATAGTGATCGCCATGCTTCACTTTATTGCCATGCACACAAACTGCTAAGTCCTTTGTCATAATTCCAGACTCCACTGTTTCCACACAAACTTCTTCTAATGCTTTAGAGAAACGAATCAATTCTTGATTATTATCCAATTGACCTCTAAATTCTAAGCCTCTTGTCCAAGCAAAAATAGATGCAATAGGATTGGTAGAAGTTCTGTTCCCTTTTTGGTGCTCACGGAAGTGACGTGTCACCGTACCGTGTGCAGCTTCTGCTTCCATCACTTTGCCATCTGGTGTAATTAAAGTAGATGTCATTAAACCCAATGAGCCAAATCCTTGTGCCACCGTATCAGATTGTACGTCACCGTCATAGTTCTTACAAGCCCATACAAAATTACCATTCCACTTTAAAGCACTCGCTACCATATCATCAATTAAACGATGCTCATAAGTAATACCAGCATCTGCATATTTTGTTACGAACTCATTTTGATATACTTCTTCAAAAATATCTTTAAAGCGACCATCGTACTTTTTTAAGATGGTATTTTTTGTCGATAAATACAAAGGCCATTTTTTTGCTAATGCTTGGTTAAAACAAGCTCTTGCAAATCCATAAATACTTTCATCTGTATTGTACATGGCCAATGCCACGCCGTCTCCCTTAAAATTAAATACTTCAAATTCTTGTACAGTTCCATCTTCACCTTCAAACTTGACCGTTAATTTTCCTTTGCCTTTTGTAACAAAGTCTGTTGCACGGTATTGATCTCCAAATGCATGACGTCCAATACAAATTGGCGCTGTCCAGTTTGGAACTAAACGTGGCACATTCGCACAAACGATTGGCTCACGAAATACCGTACCATCTAAGATATTACGAATGGTGCCATTAGGGCTTTTCCACATTTGTTTTAATTTAAACTCTTCTACTCTTTGCTCATCTGGCGTGATGGTGGCACATTTGATACCAACACCATATTGCTTGATTGCATTGGCAGCATCAATCGTCACCTGGTCATTGGTTGCATCACGATACTCCATACCCAAATCATAATATTTAATATCTAATTCTAGATAAGGTAAAATCAATTTATCCTTAATGAATTTCCAAATGATTCTTGTCATTTCATCTCCATCCAATTCTACCACTGGATTGTCTACTTTAATTTTTTGTCCCATATGTTTAAAAATTTTGTCTGCAAATGTACTAAATGTAGCTAAATAGGCCCCAGAATATTAAGAAGATTGCTGCACAATCAACACAGGGATTTTTACCTTATGCCTAACAGATTCAATGGTCTCCCCAAAGAAATAATCTTTCCAGCCATAATGATGATGCGCCCCCATGACTAATAGTTGAGCCTCTGTGGTATTTACAATGCGTACAATCTCTTTAACCCTGTTTTTATAGCCAACAACAAATTGAACCTTATATCCTTTTTCACTTAATGTTGCTGCATATAACTCGAGTCTTTCTTTATCCTTTCTAGATTCTTCATCATCACTTATTTCTTGAAAATAACTTGCAGTCACGCTTTCTACTACATGGATCAAAATCAATTCTGTTCCAGCATGTGCTTGCGAAATGGCAGATTTAATTAAATTGGCATCTCCTGCGGTAAAGTCTACAGCAATCGCAATTCTGTCAATGGGTGCTGCTTTCGTCCAATCCAATTCTACAGCTGCGCCATGCAATGCTGTTCTTTCTTGCTTTTTCTTTGACTGAATCATTGGGAAAATGATGATATACAATAACAACGCAAAAAAGAAAAGAATAAATAAAACAAGTAATAGTTTAATAAACAAAGAAGTTGGTCCAAAGAGAAAAGCCTTGGCAAAATCAAATACTAAATTGGCATTCAAAAAGACTAAAATACTCGCTACCAACCATGCTAAAATTTTAACCCAAGATTTGATGGCAAATTCACCCATGGTACTTTTATCACTCACAAAGTGAATAAGAGGAATTACGGCAAAGCCTAATTGTAAACTCAAAATAACTTGACTAAAAACAAGTAGCTCGTCCACCCTGCCTTCTCCCATGATTCCAATCACCAAGACTGCAGGTACAATGGCAACTAGTCTAGTAAGCAGTCTTCTGATCCAAGGATTCAACCTTAGATTTAAATATCCTTCCATCACAATTTGGCCAGATAATGTGCCCGTGACCGTAGAGCTTTGACCAGCTGCAATTAAGGCGACAGCAAATAAAATAGGCGCCAATTTTGAACCCAATAATGGCGCTAATAAAGCATGTGCCTCTTCTATCTTAGCGATAGATTGATTGCCTGTTTGGTAAAAAGCTGTAGCAGCTAAAATCAAAATTGCCGCATTCACAAAAAAAGCTGCATTTAAAGCGATGGCGCTATCAATAAAATTATACCAGAGTGATTTTTTAATCCCGGCACTTGTTCTTTCTATTTTCCTTGTTTGAACGAGTGCAGAATGTAAATATAAATTATGTGGCATCACAGTGGCCCCAATCATGCCCACTGCTATGTATAATGCTGCAGGTGATAATGCAGAAGGAACAAGCCCCTTTGCTGCACCAATTAAATCAGGCTTTGCAATGATCATTTCTGCAAGAAAACTGCCTCCAATGGTGGCTACTAAAACAAAAATAAAAGCCTCCATTTTACGAATTCCATATCGTTGTAATAACATGAATAAAAAAGTATCTGCCACCGTGATGATGGTTCCATACATTAAGGGCAAGCCTGTTAACAATTTAATACCTATCGCCATCCCCAAAACTTCGGCTAAATCGGTGGCAGCAATAGCCAATTCTGCTAGTAGGTATAAACAAAAATTGACAAATTTAGGATAGGTCTCTCTATTGACTTGTGCCAAATCTAAACGCCTAACAATGCCCAATCTTGCACTTAAACTTTGCAGTAGAATGGCCATGATATTGCTTAGCAACAAAATCCAAATTAATTGAAATCCAAAAGCAGCACCCCCTTGTAAATCGGTCGCCCAGTTACCTGGATCCATATAACCCACACTAACTAAATAAGCAGGCCCAATAAAGGCAAATAACCGCCTCCATCCAGTTTTATTTTTTACTGGAACAGACTCATGCAGTTGATCTAAGGATTTATGAAACATAATTGAATGTAAATTTAACTATAAACCCATTGTTAAAGGCATATTGTTGCCTATTTTAGCAAAAAATAGAGTGCCATGCGCTATCTAAGTCATCTTTTGATCCTATTGGCATTGATTGGGTGTGCTGAAACAAAAACAGACCTATCTGGGAATACCCCTTTGAAAATAAATGATTTCAATGCAGCTTTCAAAAATATTGAATTGCCTATTCGAATCAATGATACCAATTTAGCCTCCTTCACAGATACAGTGGAAATTGGCAGAAAAGCCTTGGAACAATTTTTACCCGATTCAGTAGTCGATGTCATTGCTCCTAAGCTTTTAAAAAATGCATCCATTTTTACAGTTGGTAAAATTGAAAAAGAAACAGAATACTATTTATTATTAAATAATAAGGATGCCAGAAAACAAACAGTATTTGTCATTACATTTAGTAAGAAAAATGTTTTTTTAGACTATCAGGTTTTAACTCAATTTGACCTTTCACAAAAAAGTTCTCAATTGTATGGTAAAACATTATTAATCAATAAGGAACCTACCTTTTTAATTGAAGAAAATAAATTAGACCCTGAGAAGGGCATCTCGAATGAAAAAAAAGGATGGGCGTATACCGATCAAGGATTTAGATTGATCTACTTGGATGCCAATATTAAGCCAGCACAAAAAGCTATTTTAAATCCAATTGACACATTACCCACGCTCAATACTTTTAGTGGAGACTATGCTAGAGATAAAAAGAACTTTATTTCACTAAGAGACTTTGGCAATGCCAATAAATACCAATTCTTCTTACATTTTGAAAAGAAAGAAGGCGATTGTGTTGGTGAACTTAAAGGCCTCTTGAATTTTATTAAAAACCAAGCCACTTATTCTGAAAAAGGTGATCCTTGTACCATTCAATTCACAATTACTGGTAATGTCATAAAAATTAAGGAAGATGGAAATTGCGGTAGTCATAGAAACATGACCTGCTACTTTAATGACAGCTACGATAAAAAAAGAAAGCCAAAGTCTAAGAAATAATCCACATTCTGCCATTGCAAACGATTGTTATTCACACTAGGCTTGCCTTGGACCAAATTTAAAGGCAAATAGGATATATTGTGGGTCAAATTAACCAAAGATCAAAAACATGTCTTTTAGAAACTTCGAAGTTCCTTACCCTATTAATGAAAAGTATTCCAAGAAAGCGGCTTATTTCTCTATGGAGTTCGCCATCCACCAGCCTTTAAAAATTTATAGTGGTGGTCTAGGTTTTTTAGCAGGATCCCATTTAAGAAGCGCCTTTGAATTGAATCAAAACATGATTGGTATTGGTATGCTATGGAAATATGGCTACTATGATCAATCAAGAAATCAAGACCAGACATTGCAGGTTACTTTTATGGAGAAGATGTATAGCTTCTTAGAAGATACTGGTATTAAATATCAAATCTTAATCCATGACCATCCAGTTTGGGTAAAAGCCTACTATTTAGCACCTAATATTTTTTGCAGTGCTCCCTTATTTTTATTAAGTACTGATTTACCAGAGAATGATTATGTTTCTCAAACTATAACACATCGTTTATATGATGCCAACGTGGCTACAAAAGTGGCACAGTTTATTTTGTTGGGTGTGGGTGGTGCAAAATTGATTGACGAATTAAATTTTAACCCAGAAGTCTACCACTTAAATGAAGCGCATGGATTTTCTGCCGCGTTTTATTTATTGAACAAGTATAAGTCATTAGACGAAGTTAAAAAGCGTCTAGTGTTTACCACCCATACACCTGAGGAAGCAGGTAACGAGAAGCACGATATTTACTTATGTCATAATATGGGTTATTTCTGTGGATTAGGATTGGACGAAGTAAGAAGATTGACTGGAATTCAAGATGATCAATTTAACCACTCTTTAGCTGCCCTTCGTTTTGCAAGAAAGGCGAATGGTGTTTCAGAATTACACGGACATGTAAGCCGTGAAATGTGGGGTAAATATGAAGGCATTTGTCCAATTGACCATATTACCAACGCACAAAACTGGCGTTATTGGGCAGACAAGCAATTGTACAAATTTGCTGAAGCTGCGGATGATACAGGTTTTGATGACAGAAAATGGTATTTAAAAAAGCGTGCTTTTGAAATTATAGCAGACCAAACTGGAAAAATATTTGATCCAAATGTGTTGACCATTGTTTGGGCTAGAAGATTTGCAGGCTATAAGCGTGCCGATTTCTTATCATGGGATTTAGAAAGATTCGAAAAATTATTGTCTAATTCAAAACACCCTGTTCAAATTATATTTGCAGGAAAGCCATACCCAGTAGACCATCCAGCTATTTCTCAATTCAACCACTTAGTGAATCTAAGTAAGAACTATAAGAATGTAGCAGTCTTAGTAGGATATGAATTGGCTTTAAGTAAGCGTATGAAGCAAGCTTCTGATGTTTGGTTAAACAATCCAAGAGTACCAAGAGAAGCTTCTGGCACCAGTGGAATGACTGCAGCAATGAACGGCGCTGTCAACTTCTCTACCGATGATGGATGGATACCAGAATTTGTAAACCATGGCAACAATGGTTTTGTAGTTCCAAAAGCAGATTATGCCAATATGAGTACAGAAGCCCAAGATGAATATGATTTAAATGAAATGTATAAAATTTTAGAGCAGCAAATTGTACCAATGTATTACGAGCAAAAAGACACTTGGAGACAAATTACTCAAAATGGTATGAAGGATGTTCGTTTCCAATTTGACAGTAACAGAATGGCCGACGAGTACTACGAGAAGATGTACAAAATCTAATTGAACCCTTTCCCTATAAAGTGCTCCCCTCCGATTCAATATTGAAGGGGATTTTTTTATCTATTTGCTAGTCAACCTTTAATACCTAATTTTGTTATTCTATTATGTCAAACAAAATCATCATTGCGATTACAGGTGCCAGCGGAGCCATTTATGCTAAATGCTTATTGGACAGCTTAAAGCAAATCCCTTCTCAATACCAAGCAGTTGGTATCATTATGAGTGACAATGCAAAGACCGTTTGGGAAACCGAATTAGGCAATCAGGATTATCTAAATTATCCTTTTGACTTTTACCATAAAATGGATTTTAACGCCCCTTTTGCCTCTGGCTCTGCTCAATACAATATCATGTTTGTAGTCCCATGTAGCATGGGCACATTAGGAAGGATCGCATCTGGTGTAAGTGATGATTTAACGACTCGTGCTGCTGATGTAATTTTAAAAGAGCGCAGAAAATTAATTCTTGTCGCTAGAGAAACACCCTATAATTTAATTCATATTCGTAATATGGAAACAGTGACATTGGCAGGAGGAATCATCTGCCCAGCGACTCCTAGCTTTTATAGTGTTCCAAAAACTTTAGAGGAAGTGGCCATGACCGTGGTTGCAAGAATGATGGACCTAGCAGGCCTTGATATTAAGACTTTTCGCTGGAGTACACCATCCTAAATTTAATATTCTTTTCAAGTAAAACTTTTGATTCAAAGATTCTACTAAATAATATAAAAGGCCCTGAATTTAATAACTCAGGGCCTTCCTATTTAAATGTTGAAAAGCATAATCTTACTTAGGCTCCTTAGGTACTTTAGGTGCTTTTTCTTTTTCCTTTTTTTGTAAAGTAAAAACAAGCTTGCCATTTTCTTTATCTAAATCCCCTATTAAAGTATCCCCTTCTTTCACTGAGTGATTTAAAATCTCCTCGGCCAATGGATCTTCAATGTATTTTTGAATGGCTCTGTGCAAAGGTCTTGCACCAAATTGAACATCATAGCCTTTATCAGCAATAAACTCTTTTGCAGCACTGGATAAAACTAAGTTTAATCCTAGGTTCACTAAACGTGCAAGCACTTGTTTCATGATGATGTCAATGATCAAATAAATATTGTCTTTGGTCAATGAGTTAAATACCACCACATCATCAATTCTATTTAAGAATTCTGGAGAGAAAGTACGTTTTAAAGCTTTCTCAATCACAGATCGGTTGTTCTCGTCTGTCTGCTCCATTCTTGTGGCTGTTGCAAAACCTACACCATCACCAAAATCTTTTAATTGACGTGCACCAATATTAGAGGTCATGATGATTAGCGTATTCTTAAAATCAACTTTACGACCCAATCCATCCGTCAAAATACCATCATCTAATACTTGTAATAAAATATTATAAATATCTGGATGTGCTTTTTCAATTTCATCTAATAAGATAACACAGTATGGTTTACGTCTTACCTTTTCTGTCAATTGTCCTCCCTCTTCGTAACCCACGTAGCCTGGAGGCGCACCAATTAAACGAGAAACAGCAAATTTTTCCATGTACTCACTCATGTCAATACGAATCAAAGATTCTTCTGAGTCAAACATGTTTCTTGCTAAAGCACGCGCTAATTCTGTTTTACCTACACCAGTTGGACCTAAGAAAATAAATGTACCAATTGGTTTTTTTGGATCTTTTAATCCAACTCTATTTCTTTGTATGGCCTTCACTACTTTACCAATAGCATCTTCTTGTCCTATCACTTGATCTCGCATGTCCTCGGACATCTTGCGTAATTTAGTGGTTTCTGCTTCTACCATACGCTTTACAGGTATACCAGTCATCATACTAATTACTTCTGCAATATGTTCTTCGTTAATTGGGAATCTTTTATTCTTACTATCTTCTTCCCAATTTAATTTTGCTTTATCTAAGGCTTCACCTAATTTTTTCTCCGTGTCTCTTAAGTTTGCAGCTTCCTCAAAGCGTTGACTTTTCACCACCCTATTCTTCTCGTTCTTTACTTCTTCTATTTGCTTTTCTAATTCTACAATATCTTCTGGAACAGAAATATTTTTCAAATGCACTCTTGCGCCCACTTCATCCAATACATCAATTGCTTTATCTGGAAGTAAGCGATCTGTCATATAACGATCACTTAATTTCACACAAGCCTCAATTGCTTCTTGATCATAAATAACACTATGATAGTCTTCGTATTTAGATTTGATATTGTTCAAAATAGTAATCGTATCTGCCACACTAGGTGCTTCAATAATTACTTTTTGGAAACGACGATCCAGTGCACCATCTTTCTCAATATGCATTCTATACTCGTCTAGTGTGGAAGCACCAATACATTGCAATTCTCCTCTAGCCAAGGCAGGCTTAAAGATATTTGATGCATCTAATGAACCGCTTGCGCCTCCTGCGCCTACAATCGTATGAATCTCGTCTATGAATAAAATGACGTCTCTGTTTTTCTCCAATTCGTTCATGATCGCTTTCATACGCTCTTCAAATTGACCACGGTATTTTGTACCGGCCACTAAAGCAGCTAAATCTAAAGAGATCACTCTTTTATCAAATAAAACACGACTTACTTTTCGTTGTACAATTCTTAATGCAAGCCCTTCAACAATCGCAGTCTTACCCACACCAGGTTCACCAATTAAAATTGGATTGTTCTTTTTTCTACGACTTAAAATTTGACTCACTCTTTCTATCTCTGCATCCCTTCCAACAATTGGATCAAGCGCATCTTGCTCTGCTAATTTAGTAATGTCCCTACCAAAATTATCTAATACTGGAGTTTTAGATTTACTGGTCGAAGTAGGCTTAGATTTTGTGCCTCCTCCAAAACCACCCTTGCCTTTTTCATCATCGAAATCATCATCCCCTTCTTCTTGGTATTCTGAACTTGGATTTAAAGGTGCAGATGGGGCAGAACCTACCATCCCTAATTCATTGCGGAATAAATCATAATCCACATCAAATTGATTTAAAATTTGCGTAGCGATGTTTTCCTTATTCTTTAAAATACTTAATAATAAATGCTCCGTTTCAACCATTGGACTTTTCAATGCTTTGGCTTCTAAAACAGTCACACGAATGACTTTTTCAGCTTGCTTTGTCAAAGGAAGACTATTGATATTGGCAATATTTTTACCAGACTTGTCCTTAACGGCTAGTTCAATTTCTTTTCTTAATTCTCCCAAATTCACATTCAGTTGCCTTAAGACTCTGATAGCTGTATTTTCCTGGTCACGGATCAACCCTAACATAAGGTGTTCCGCCCCAATAAAATCATTACCTAATCTTAATGCTTCTTCTCTGCTATAAGAGATGATTTCCTTAACTTGTGTTGAAAAATTGTTATCCATATATTTTATTCGAGCTGTTATTTAGATAAACGAATAATTTTACCCTAAAGTATGTGATTATGCACTATAAAATTGATACAAAAGAGAAATTCACCGTTTTAAGCCTGCTCGACCCTAGTCTTAGTTCAAATCTCGTGCCAGAATTGAGTGATTTAATCAAAAAATTAGGTTCTACAAGCCCTAAAAACATTGTGTTGAACCTTGAGCCCGTAAAAGACTGGGATTTGAGCATTATTGCGCTTTTAGCCCAGCATCAAGAAGTATTTTATGACAATAATACCAGTTTTGTGCTTTGTTGCTTGTCAGATGGCTTACAAAACTCCCTAGATTTGACTGAATTTGGCGAAGTGATGAACTTAACGCCTACAGAATCAGAAGCCTGGGACATCGTTCAAATGGAAGAAATTGAGCGTGAACTACTCGATAGTGACGATATGGAGTTTTCTACCCAAGAATAGTGTAAGATTTGTTAAATTCGCGCTCCTATGATCACGCCTCAAACCATTCAACAAATTACCAGCCGAATTGACATCATCGATGTGGTGGGTGAATTTGTGAAATTAAAGAAAAGAGGTACCAATTATTTAGGCAACTGCCCTTTTCACAACGAAAAATCTCCTTCCTTTACCGTCTCTCCTGCCAAAGAAATTTACAAATGTTTTGGCTGTGGCAAGAGTGGCAATACCATCACTTTTTTGATGGAACATGAAAAGTATAGTTATGTAGAAGCTTTAAGATGGTTGGCTGCGAGGTATAATATTGAAATCGAAGAAACCGAGACGAGTCCTGCGCAAAAGATCGCCCAGCAAACTGCAGATAGTTTATATGCGATTAATCATTTTGCAATGGACTTCTTTACCAAACAATACTGGGATACAGAAGCTGGCGCAACCATTGCCCAGAGTTATATGCAGCATCGTGGTTTTTTACGTCCTATAGTAGAAAAATTTAAAATCGGATACAACCCTTCTGAACGAGATAGTTTAGCAAAAGCATTGATTCAAAATCAATTCAATCCAGAACTATTTGCCAGAACTGGTTTAGTAGTGGAACGCGATGGCGGATGGCAGGATAATTATAGGGACCGCATCATCTTTCCTATCCACAATACCACAGGAAAAATCATAGGTTTTGGTGCAAGACAAATTGCCAAGAATGACCGCTCTCCAAAATACATCAATACGCCAGAGAACGAGATTTATGTTAAGAGTCGAATTCTTTACGGTTCTTATTTTGCAAGAACTGCGATTGATAAAGCCAATGAATGTTTATTGGTAGAAGGCTATACAGACGTGGTAAGCTTACACCAAGCAGGCATTGAAAATGTGGTAGCAAGTGGTGGTACCTCTTTGACGATTGACCAATTGAGATTGGTTAAAAAATATACACAAAACCTGACCATCATTTATGACGGTGACGCAGCAGGTGTCAAGGCCGCATTAAGAGGATTGGACATGGCATTAGAAGAAGGCTTGAATGTACAATTGGTTTTAATTCCAGACAACGAAGATCCAGATAGTTATGTCAATAAAGTGGGACCAGATGCTTTCCGTGCATTTGTTCAATCTGCAAAGAAGGATTTTATTTTATTCCAATTAGAAGTCCAATTAAAAGAAGTTGGTAACGACTTAAATAAAAAAAATAGTCTAGTCAATCAAATGGCAGAGACTTTAAGTAAGATAAATAAGGCAGAAGATTTTACAAAATTACAAGAGTATGTAAGAAAATGTGCCGACATATTGCGTATTGACGAAACGGGATTGACCCAATTAGTGAATAAGTTTAAGCGTGATAAAATTGTCAAAGATGAAAAGAAAATGGCCTATGACGAAGCGGCCATTTTAATGCCCAATTTCCAGCAAACAACGCAGGACCTTGATAATATTGACCTTGTTCTTGACAAAGATTTTTTACACGAAAAAAACTTAGTGCGTTTACTAATTGAATTTGGCAACGAAGTTTTAGCGGATGGCAGGATGGCATCCACTTGGATTGCAGAAGAATTAGAGCCCTTCCCTTTGGATAACCAAGACATGATACAATTGGTTAAAACTTATTTTGAATGGCAGGTCGCAGGTAAAATACCCAACAATAAAACACTGCAATACCATGAAGACCCACAGATCCAACAATTGGTGATGGGACTTTTTGAGCCAGAACATGAGTTAAGTCTAAGATGGAATGAAAAACTAGGTCTCAAGAAGGCAATGGAGGAGGTCACTTTCCAACATCAAATTGAAGTGAGTTTGCTTTATTATAAACTAAGAAAGATTAAAAAAATGATCCGCCAGAATCAGGAAGACATGGAGAAAGTGCATGGTGAGGAGCAAATACAATTATTGCATATACATAAGCACCTTAAAGATGCAGAGCGCGAGTTAACCAAGATCATTGGAACTGTGATCTTTAAATAGATGCGCTATTCATAAATAGATTCCCTATTCATAAAATATATCTATTCCAGGAATGAAATACTTTTATTATTTCTCGGAAGGATTTTGTTTACCAGCAATCAACTTTTCTAAAGTCGCTTCTAAGCGCTTCTGCTTGGTTTCATCTTTTTTAGCTCCATTGATCCAACTTAAATATTCCTTTTGATTGATAATAGAAAGAGATGTAAAGAACTCTCTCGCTTCCTCGTGTGATTGGAATAATTTTTCTACTTCAATTGGTAAAGCAATTAATCTTTTATCAAAATCGTCAATCTCAATATTAGGAGATTTGAATCCAGCGAAGGCTCTATTTCTATTTGGGATCTGATCGTATTTTGTAAAACGCAATGCCGTCCATACATGGTCCAAAGTCACTTGACGAATAGCCTCATATTCATTGTTGGCTAAAATTTCCCAGCTAGCATCTCTATTTAAATCAGAAACAATCTTCGAACTTGTTTTAGGATAAGCAATCCATAATTTACTTTCATGCGTCAATGCAGAAAATACTTCTTTTAGGATATTGTTTAGTTGCAATTGGTTAATTGCGAAAATAAGTGCGAAATCAATTTTCCTTGTCTTTAATAAAGGAGTCAGATTCTTACAGTAATTCAACTTTGCAAACTGCTTCTCTACACTTGATGGTAAACCTTGAATCAGTAAGTTTTTCTCATCCTTTAACTGTAATTTCTCCAAAATATTCTGACTGATCGACATAAATGTTAGGATTTTAAGGATGGTAAAGTTAAGCAATTATGACTAGTTGCAAATAGTAAATTGAATAAATCTTTATAATACATTGATAATCAACCGAAAATAAAATATTTTTCCAATCTTAATCTGGCTATTTTCTATTTTTTTTGAACAATGGAGCTTTGTTCTCTTTTCCATTGATTAATCTCCCAATATTCTTTTGATGCGTAATCAAGACCAATAATGCTACAATGATGGCAAATATTCTATAGGATGTTTCCTTTTCATTGTAAATAAACAGAATCAAAACCATAAAAACGATGCCAGCCAGCATAGAACTCAAGGAAACAAATCTGGTTGTAAACAAAGTAATCAAAAACACAATAATGCAGATGAGCGCCACAATCGGCTGAATAGCCAATGCCATCCCTAAAATAGTCGCCACACCCTTACCACCTTTAAAATCTGCCCAAATAGGAAAAATATGACCAACAACTGCAGCCAAACCTAAAACAATCATGAAATTGGTTCTAGCCAACTCATTTTGTAAATAAAAGGGCATCAAAATATATAAAGAGGTAGCAATCACGCCCTTAGTAATATCCGCCGTCATTACAAAAGTCCCCCACCTAGACCCTAAGACTCTAAAAGTATTGGTTGCCCCCGGATTTCCACTACCATATTCGCGAATATCAATCCCAAAAACAGTTCTGCTTACCCAAATGGATGTAGGGATGGACCCTATAAGGTAAGCAAGTACAATCAGCATCATTTCGTTCATGAAAACATGTTTGTGGTAGGCAAATATACGATCAATAAAAATAATGCCTGTTAGCGATATAGTAAATACTCGATACTAGGGCTCGAAACTACCGATTGAATAAGAGGCTAACCCATCCATCCAGGGGTTGGGCTTCTTGGAATATCCAAGATTTTGAACCCGCCAATTCAATCATATCTAATTGATCCTCAATTAATAACCCACTCAATACCAAAATTCCACCTGGTTTGCTGGTGAGGGTTAATTCCTCCATATTGGCTTCTATAATATGCCTATTGACATTGGCTAAAACAATATCATATTGGTCTTTTTGCAAGGCAGATGCCACTTTTTCAATCGTAATGACTTTGGATGCGTTGTTTTGAATATTCTCTAATGCATTTTCTATGCACCAGTCATCATTGTCCACTGCGTGCACTTTTTTTGCCCCTAATTTTTCGGCAAGGATGGCGAGAATGCCTGTTCCTGTGCCAAAATCATAGACCGTTTTGTCTTTAAAATTGATCCTTTGCATTAACTCAATCATTGAATAGGTGGTTGGATGATGTCCAGTACCAAAACTCATTTTAGGTGTTATTTTTATATCATGCGTCACTGTTGGTTCAAAGTCAGGATGAAAATGCGCCCTGATTCCAACAAAGTCACCCACCCTAACCGGGTCGAAATTAGATTCCCAAATGGCATTCCAATTTTGTTCTTTAATAACTGATTTAGAATAAGTTAAATGATATTGATTGAATATAATATCTAATTCATTTTGTACTAATTCAGCTTCAAATTGATCTGCCAGCATAAAGGTCTTGCAATGCCCAGCGCCTATGCCTAATCCACCTGACAAGTCCACGCCATCATTCCTGCCTTCCTCCAACTCCTCTTCGTTGAAGCCTTCAAAGCCAAGCTCAGATAGTTCAGCCACCAGCCGTTCAAATTGATCCTGATTGCTAAAGTCGAAGGCTATTTGAATGTATTCTTTGAACATATTTTATACCAAAGTTAGCAACAAAAAAATGCCCCGCGAATTAGCAGGGCATTTTATATTTAAAGTATGTAAATACTATTGTTGAGGACCTCTGTCTTCACGAGGTGCTTGCTCTGGACGAGGCAATAAAACTTTATGACTTAATTTGAACTTACCTGTTTTAGGATCTAATCCAATTAATTTCACTTTCACCGTATCGCCTTCATTAAAGATACCTTCCATTGTTTCCAAACGCTTCCAGCTTATTTCACTAATGTGTAATAAACCTTGTTTGCCTGGCATAAACTCTACGAAAGCACCGAACTCTTTAACCCCTTTCACAACACCCTCATATTCGTCTCCAATTTCTGGAACAGCTACAATACCATTGATCCATCTTACTGCCGCATCAAGGCTTTCCTTGTTTGCAGAGAAGATACTTACCTCACCATGGTTGCCCACTTCCTCAATATTAATTGTTGCACCAGTTGTTCTTTGCATTTCTTGAATAATCTTTCCACCTGGCCCGATTACAGCACCAATAAATTCCTTATCGATGATGATCTTAACCATTCTTGGTGCATGTGGCTTCACATCTGCACGTGCAGCTGGAGTACACTCATACATGGCATCCAAAATATGTAAACGACCTTTTCTTGCTTGTGATAAAGCTTCTCTCATAATGTCCATGCTTAAGCCATCTACTTTAATGTCCATTTGAACACCGCAGATACCATCACGTGTACCAGTTACTTTGAAATCCATATCTCCTAAATGATCTTCATCACCTAAGATATCTGTTAAGATTGCATACTTGCCATCTTCTCTAGAAATCAATCCCATTGCCACACCACTTACGTGTTTTGGAATAGGCACACCTGCATCCATCAATGCCAATGAACCGGCACAAACCGTTGCCATTGAAGACGAACCATTTGATTCTAAGATATCAGATACGACACGCAATGTGTAAGGGAATACGGTGCTATCAGGTAACATTTGCTTTAAAGAACGCATTGCCAAGTTACCATGTCCCACTTCACGACGACCAACTCCACGCATCATTTTTACTTCGCCTGTAGAGAATGGAGGGAAGTTGTAGTGTAAGAAGAATTTAGCATACTCTGCACTTGCTGCAGTTTCTTGCATCAACTCATCCAACTTCGTTCCTAATGTAACTGTTGTTAAAGATTGTGTTTCACCTCTTGTAAATAAAGATGAACCGTGTGGCGTAGGTAATGGTCCAATCTCCATTGCTAGAGGACGAACTTCATCCAATTGACGACCGTCTAAACGAATACGGCTATCCACCATCATATCTCTAACCACTTCCCATTTCAAGTCCTCATAATACTTACCTGCTAATTTCTTTTGCAAGTCTGTGATTTCAGTACCTAAATGTTCCATGATTTCTTTTTTCAAAGCAGAGAAAGCATCACTTCGCTCATGCTTTGCAGAACCCAATCTTGCAATCGTATCTACTTTTGCTTTTGCATATGCATAAACTTTTTCACGAATTGCTTCGTCTTGTTCTGGTTTTTTATAATCACGTAATTCTGTGATACCTACTATTTTTCTTAATTCTGCTTGCGCTTTAATTTGCTTGCGGATAGCTTCGTGTGCGATTTCTAAACACTGTACCAATTCTTCTTCAGAACATTCTTTCGCCTCACCTTCTACCATCATCAAGTTCTTCTCTGTAGCAGCAATAATGAATTCTAATTCACATTTAGCCAATTCTGCTTTAGAAGGATTGATTACAAATTTGCCATCAATCTTTGCGATTCTTACTTCAGAAATAATTTCTTTAATAGGAATATTAGATACTGCCAATGCTGCTGATGCTGCTAGACATGCTAGTGAATCTGGCATGACGTTCTCGTCGCTAGACACCAATGATATTAATACTTGTACATCGCACAAATAGTCTTCTGGAAATAAAGGTCTTAAAGCACGATCAATTAAACGACTCGTTAAAATTTCGTAGTCATTTAAACGCGCTTCTCTTTTGAAGAAAGAACCAGGGATACGGCCTGCAGATGCAAACTTCTCTTGGTAGTCTACGCTCAATGGGAAAAAGTCTTGTCCGTCTCTTGGATCTTTATTGGCAACCACAGTTGCTAATAAAATACAATTTCCTTGTCTGATGGTAACAGCTCCGTCTGACTGACGTGCTAATTTACCTGTCTCTATAAAAATTTCTTGACCTGGATTGATCTCGAATTTTACTGATTTTGGTTGTGATAACATTTTTTAAAATTTTGGATTGTGAGAAAGGGCGATCTTGAATCTATTACAAAAACGATCTAAAAAAATAAACGCTTATAAACAACTAATCCCAACCGTAGTAGTACAGTTGGGACAGCTATTATAAGTTGTTCTTGATTATTTTCTTAAGCCTAATTTTTCAATTAGTGCACGGTAACCAGTCAGGTTATGTTTTTGTAAATAAACCAATAATCGCTTACGCTGACCCACTAATTGCATTAAACCTCTTTGAGTAGAATGGTCTTTGTGGTTGGCCTTTAAATGACCAGAAATGTGCGCGATACGTTGTGTTAATAAAGCAATTTGACCTTCAATTGAACCTGTGTTGGTTGCTTTACCACCAAATTCAGCAAAAATGCTTGCTTTTTTCTCTGTTGTTAAGTTGGACATTGTGGAACTTCTTTTATTGTAGTTAACAATTAACTACGGTTTTGTTTTGTTTATTTCGGCTGCAAAGATAGGGATAAAAGCGTAACTAAATCAATAGTTTAGTCAAATATTTCTACGTTTTTAGGGTATTTTGCCCTGTTGAAAACAAATAATTTGTCTTCAAAACTAGCTGCATAGTTGATAGATAGCACTTTAACGTCTGTAGTATTGTTGCTTTTGTCTAGAATAATGGCATTGGCAAGGGCAGATTTTACCTTGTCTATGATTAAAGTGACTTTTTGAAAGCCTTTTTTACGGTCTATAGGGAATAATTCGATGGTAGCTGTATTGTTATTTTGAGCTAATAATTTGAAATTGAAGTCTTTATCATAGCTACCTGACAATAATTTCTGTGGGCTTAAGGTTTGTTCGGTTTCGGCCAAACTAGACTTAGAAATGGTATTTAGACCATCAAAATTATAGATGGAAACTCCATCACATAGGATCTCTAATTTACCCTCATTTAAAAGGTATTTCTCCCCCTTCATCTTTAATTGGATCATCTTGGTCCCCAATGCCTTCCCTTTGTTGTTTTTAGACACCAATTGGATCTTTACCAGTATCCCATTAGAGGTTTTCACTTTAACCCCTACTTTGTCTAAAATAGCCTTGGCATTAGGATCTTTCTGGGCTTGTCCCTGAAAAGTGATCAGACTCAATAAAAAGATAAAAACTATTCTCATATAGGGTTATTTGGGGGCTTCGAAAGTTATAATATTTAGATTGTCAAAAATAAACAATCCTTGTGGATTATGATAAGTTTTGCAAGAAATCATACAATTCAGCATCAGATTTGTACAACACCTCCCTTGGTTTACTGCCCTGACTTGGCCCAACGATGCCTGCGGATTCTAACTGATCCATTAACCTTCCAGCTCTATTATAGCCCAATTTCATTCTTCTTTGGATGAAGGAGGTTGAACCTACTTGAGCACTTACAATCAATTTTGCGGCGTCTTCAAATAAACTATCTCTGTCCCCAGCATCAAAACCTGATGCCTCTAAATCTTTCTCATCTATATATTCAGGTAATAAGAAGGCATCTGGATAGCCTTTTTGTTCGGCGATAAAATTACAAACGCGATCCACTTCTGGGGTATCCACAAAAGCACATTGTAGACGTGTAATTTCTCCATTAAAGCTCACCAACATATCGCCCTTTCCAATCAATTGCTCTGCACCTCCAGCGTCTAAAATAGTTCGGCTATCAATTTTACTTGAAACCTTAAATGCGATACGTGCAGGGAAATTCGCTTTGATCGTACCCGTGATGATATTCACAGAAGGTCTTTGCGTGGCAATGATTAAGTGAATACCCACCGCTCTTGCTAACTGCGCTAAACGTGCAATAGGCATCTCCACTTCCTTGCCAGCTGTCATAATTAAATCGGCAAACTCATCCACGACCAACACAATGAATGGAAGGTATTGATGTCCTTTTTCTGGATTTAATTTTCTAGATGTAAACTTCTCATTATACTCTTTAATATTTCTACACCCAGCTTCTTTCAATAAATCGTAACGATTGTCCATCTCGATACAAAGTGCATTCAATGTATTGATGACTTTTTTAGTATCCGTAATAATCGCATCTTCTTCTCCTGGTAATTTAGCTAAGAAATGCTTTTCAATCACACGGTATAAACTCAATTCCACTTTCTTTGGATCTACTAAGACAAACTTTAATTGAGAAGGATGTTTCTTATACAATAAAGATACCAGGATGGCATTCAACCCAACTGACTTACCTTGACCTGTTGCTCCTGCCATCAATAAGTGTGGCATCGCTGCTAGATCGACAATGAAATTTTCATTATCAATTTTTTTACCAATGGCAATAGGCAATGAATGTTGACTCGTTTGAAACTTCTCACTTGCCAATAAAGTTTTCATGCTCACTATTGACTTTCGAATATTAGGCACTTCAATACCAATCGTGCCTTTACCAGGAATAGGTGCAATGATACGAATACCTAAAGCAGCTAAGCTCAATGCAATATCATCTTCTAAGTTTTTAATTCTACTAATACGCACGCCTGGAGCGGGCACAATCTCATATAAGGTAACTGTTGGGCCCACTGTGGCGGAGATGCGTTGAATGGCAATATCATAATTTTTTAAAGTCGCAATGATCTGATTTTTGTAGGTCTCCAATTCTTCTGGATCTTGTACAATTTTTTCAGAGCCATGTGTCTCTAATAAATTAATGTGTGGGTACTTGTAATTTTTTAAATCTAATGTGGCGTCATATTTGGTCGTTAAACTTCCAACAGATGCTAGGATTTTTTCCTTAGGCACTTCTTTGATTTCTAAGTCTAGGTCCTCTAATAATTCGTCGTCAATGTCCAAATCCTCCTCATCGATGTCTAGTGGTTCATCAGATTCTATTGGAGTTTTTTTTTCATCCCCAGGCTCTTCATTTAAAGACAATTCATCTATAAATAATTTTGGGCCAAGTTCCCCAAGCGCATCATCTGTCTCTTCTGATTCTGGCATGATAACTGAAATGCCTGAAGTATTTTCTTTTAAAGAATTACCAGTAGGAATTGTTGTCTCTGCAGGTGAAGGATTGTTTAAGTCCCATTCTTGCTTCACTGCTTCTTCTGTATCCTCGCTCACAAATTCAGGTGCTTTTTTCTTTGGAATTAAAAAATCAAAATTAGGCACATTAAAACTTGGATTAAATCTCCATATGATATAACTAAATCCTGCAATCAATAAAATGGCACCGGTACCAAAGCGTCCTACAAATTTGATTAACCAGCCACTACAATATTCCCCTAAAGCGCCTCCCCATGAAAAAGGGGTATTGGGTGTCAAAAAAGCAAAACAGGTGCTTAAAACTAAAAGACCCAGTAGCACATATCTTACATTACGCCACAAACTAAAAATTGGTTTTGTGAAAAATAAATTCACACCCAAAACAAAAAAGAAAGTACAAAATAAATAGGCAGCTAACCCAAAACCGTTGAACATCATTTGATAAGCAACAAAAGCACCAATGTAACCTAATAAATTATTTGCTTTCACATCTTGCAAAGAAAATAATTGAGTTCTCCATAATTGTACCATGTCTTGGTCTTCCTGCCAAGTAAATAAATAGGATGTAAATGCAACAAAAAGAAACAAGCTAACCAATAAAGAGACTGCTCCCAATATCTTAATTGTGCGTTCGTCTTTGACTACTTCAGACACAACTACATCTGCTTCTTTATCCGGATTTAAATTCGGGGAATTAACCTTTGGTGTTGATTTGCTTTTAAGCGTATTTGCCATGATGACAAATATAAAAAGAATTGGCTACATATCCACTTTATTCAGCCAAACAACCCTAGCCCAATTAGCCCAGCCTAACATGAAACAAAGTCCACCAATCGGGGTAATTGGTCCAAGTACAAAAGCCCAGCTTGGATGAATAACAGATAAAAGGGCTAGCCCATAAATGGACCCACTAAATAAAAAACAACCTACAATGAAAAAATGAGCTGACCATCCTATCCCCTTATTGGATAAATGGTTTGTTTGATTTTGTTGGCTATAAATAGACAATGCAATGAGCGCCAATGCGTGTATCAATTGATATCGTACACCTGTCTCATAACTTTGTAATTTCTCTGGGCTTAAAACCGATTTCAATGCATGCGCACCAAACGCACCAAGCAATACTGCTACAATTGCAAAAGCAATTCCCCAAAGTAAGACTTTACGATGCATGATTTTTTATTAGCTTTTTTAACCCTGATTCATTGATCTGATCAGATGTTAAACGGTAATGTGCTTGTTTGTAAAAAGGATGTCTTTCGACTAATTTTTGTTCCAAAAAGGCTTTGAGTTCAATGTCTGAAAGATGCGCTATCAAGGGACGATGTGCTTTTTCCTTGGACAATCTTTGTACTAATACATCTACTGATTCATCCAACCAAATCACAACTGCTTCTTTTTTCATCCAGTCCATATTCTCCTGAAAACAAGCTGTTCCTCCACCTGTAGCCACTACATATTTTTTCTTTTCTTTAAACCATTTTAAAATGGTTGCCTCTACTTTTCTAAAATAGACTTCTCCGTCTTCATTGAAAATTTCAGCGATGGTTTTTTCTTCATTCATTTCGATCAAAGCATCTAAATCATAGCCAACGGATTTATTCCATTTTGCCATCTGCTTTAGCCAATGAGACTTTCCAGAACCCATCATCCCTATCAAAAATATCCGCTCTGCTGCCATCGTTTATGTAAATGCGTTGAATCCTGTTATATCCATTCCCGTAATCAACAAATGAATATCATGTGTTCCTTCATAAGTGATTACACTCTCTAAGTTCATCATATGACGCATCACTGAATATTCTCCTGTGATACCCATGCCACCTAACATTTGTCTTGCATCTCTAGCAATATTGGTTGCCATTTCACAGCTGTTTCTTTTAGCCATACTAATTTGAGCAGCAGTGGCACGACCTTCATTCATCAATACACCCAAACGCCAAACAAGCAATTGTGCTTTGGTGATTTCGGTGACCATTTCTGCCAATTTCTTTTGTTGTAATTGGAATCCGCCAATTGGTCTGCCAAATTGAACACGCTCCTTACTATATCTTAATGCAGTATCATAACAATCCATTGCAGCACCGATTGTACCCCAAGCGATACCAAATCTTGCTTTATTTAAACAACTCAATGGTCCTTTTAATCCTTTGACATTTGGTAAAATATTTTCCTTTGGTACTTTTACATTATCAAAAACCAATTCTCCTGTTGCACTCGCTCTTAAACTCCACTTATTATGTGTGGTTGGTGTTGAAAATCCTTCCATACCTCTTTCAACAATAACGCCTACAATTTCTCCCGCTTCATTCTTAGCCCATACCACTGCTACTTGCGCAAATGGAGAATTGCTGATCCACATTTTAGCACCATTTAAAATAAAATGATCACCTGCATCTTTGATATTCGTTAACATACCCGATGGGTTAGATCCATGATCTGGTTCTGTTAATCCAAAACAACCTAGCCATTCACCAGATGCTAGTTTTGGTAAATATTTTTGTTTTTGAGCTTCGCTTCCGTAAGCATGAATTGGGAACATCACCAAAGATCCTTGAACACTCGCTGTGCTTCTCACACCACTATCGCCTCTTTCCAATTCTTGCATCATCAATCCATAACTAATATAGTCTAATCCACCACCTCCATACTCAGTTGGTACAGTAGGTCCAAAACAACCAAGGTCTCCTAATTGCTTCACAATTTGATTTGGAAATTCTGACTTCTGAGCATACTCCTCTATGATTGGTGAAATTTCTGTTTTAACGTAGGTTCTTACTGCATCTCTCACCATTAATTGCTCTTCAGTCAACAATTCGTCTAATTGGTAATAATCTGGGGATTCAAACAAATCTGCTCTTACTGCCATGTTTTGTAATTTTATAATAATGATTGATACACAAAGGTAGTAGAAAGCGCTTAAAAAACTATAATTACAAGGGTATTAATTAGCTTAATAAAGCTTTCATTTCATCTGCATAGCCTTTGGCTGCGATTGCTGCATCTTCAGCAAAGTTGGCACCACTACTTGCAAAAATAACGGCCCTACTTGCATTGATGAGTAAACCTACTTCATTGTTCTTTCCATAGGCAGTGACTTCTGATAAACTGCCGCCCTGCGCACCAACACCTGGCACCAATAAAAAGTGTGCAGGAATAATTTTCCGAATAGATTTCAAGTCATTGGCTTTGGTAGCACCCACCACAAACATCAATTGTTCAGGACTACCCCAGCCTGCTACTTGTTCCAAAACGGATTCGTATAAAAATTGTCCATTCGCCAATTTTTGTTGTTCAAAATTTTGACTTCCCGGATTGGATGTTAATCCCAACACAATCGTCCACTTATTTTGATAGGCCAAAAATGGATCAATACTATCCTTCCCCATATAAGGTGCTACTGTAATAGCATCAAATGGAAGGGTTTCAAAAAATGTTTTTGCATATTGTGCAGAGGTATTGCCAATGTCTCCGCGTTTTGCATCTGCAATCGTAAAATGAGAAGAAGGAATATGCGCCAATGTCGCTTCCATAGCTTCCCATCCTTCAATACCTTGTGATTCGTAAAATGCCGTATTGATTTTATAGCTTACACAATGCGCTGACGTAGCATCAATGATGGCTTTATTGAAAGCAATGACTCCTGCTTTATTTTTAGGCAAGCCAGCTGGTAGTTTTTCAATGTCTGTATCCAATCCAACACATAAGTAAGATTGTTTTGTTTTGATTTGGTCTACTAGAAATTGTTTTGTCATTTGTTGTTTTTTTAAACCAGTATTTTGATTGCGATTGTACTCAATATTATTTTACTGCATTTTTCTTTACAAAGACTTGGTACCCCCAAGCTGGCATTTGCAAAGATTGAATACCTGTCAGTTTTTGCTTGGTGAATACCTCTTCGAATGCACTTGCATCTACCCCATCAACGACTGCCTGCTGTGGTTGATTGGATAAATTCAATACCACCACCACTCTATCCTGGCCATTGCTTCTTTCATATGCCATGATCTTTTCAGGAAGATTCACATTCAATCTTTTAAAATTCGCCTGATCTGCAAAAGCACTATTTGATTTTCTTAATGTTAATAGCGTCGTATAAAAATTAGCACGTTCATATTTTTTAAATTCAATACTATCTTTTTCAAAAAATGCCAGCGGTCTTAATACAGGTTCTTCTTGGCCACTATAAATTAAAGGCATTGTCCTATTATATGTTTGCGTAAACACGGCGAAAGGTGCATGAATGGCGCCTGGCATTGTTGCATAGTCTGCTTTATTCCAAGAGTTCTCGTCATGATTACTTGTAAAATACAATCTTTGCGCTCCTTTCATAAATTCAGTTTCAATATTTTGCAACACGGTATCCAAAGAGCGAATATTTTTTTTGCCTGCTGCTATATCATTCAATACATGAAATTCTTTCCAAGTATAAGTAGCATCAAAACCTGACTCATGTAACTTAGCATCATCGGCTTCGGCTAATAAATAAATGTTTCTGATTTTTTTTAATGCTGGTATACATTTATCCCAAAAGCTATAAGGTACACCCCATGCAACGTCTACCCTGAACCCATCAATCTTAGTGGCGTTTAACCAATACTTCATGGTATTGATCATGCTGTCCTGCATCACTAAATTATTAAAATTCAATTCTCTTGTATCAGACCAGTCTGCGGTGTAAGTGGGCTTCCCTGTTGAATCTTTTTCATAAAAATCTGGATGCGTAGTCAGCCAAGGATGATCTGCCCCAGAATGATTAGGCACATAATCAATTAACACTTTCATGCCAAGTGCATGTGCTTGATTGACTACTGCATTGAAATCTGCAAGGCTACCAAATTCAGGATTGATATCGGTATAACTTGCTACCGCATAATAAGAACCTAAACTGCCTTTTCTACCAAATTTTGAAATGGGTTGGATAGGCATAAACCATACTGTTTGTACCCCCATTTTCTTTAATCTTGGTAAATGTTTTGCAAATGCTTTGAAAGTACCTTCCTTGGTATATTGGCGGATATTCACTTCATAAATATTCCCCTGTTGCATAAATTCAGGATGTTTTTGTTGTCCAAAACTCGATGCTCCTATCAATAATCCAACCAGTAACAATAAATTTTTCATGATGTCGCTTTATACTTCAAAATTACTACCTAATAACGTAACTTTGGCTATGCATCTACAAAAAATAAAATACCTCTTTTTGGCACTTTTTATATGGCAGTGTAGCCCATCAGACCAATATGAAATTGCAGACAATCCCTTAGATGGCGGGCGTTATTTTATTGAGAACTGCATGCAAGGCAATTTTAAGAAAGCCAAGTACTATGTCATTGAAGATGCGGAGAACCTTGCATTATTTGAGAAATTGGCCAACAACTACTATGGGCTAGACAAAGAAGGAAGGCAACAAATAAGGCTTGCGTCCATTCAAATCAATGAAATTAGTGCTGTGGATAGCACTATCACCATTATGAATTACCAAAATTCCTTTGACAATAAGGTGCATAAGCTTAAAATCATGTCTACCCCCAAGGGATGGAAAGTAGATTTAAAATATACCTATGGACCAAATTTATAGGTCCAAATAAGAATTATTGTATATTTGCAACTGAATTTAATTAACACAAACAAAGCACACAAATGGAAGTACAAACTAACACCAAAAAATACTGGGCACTATTCTTTTTATGGTTCGCTATTTTAATCGTTTTATTATTCGTTTACAGAGAATTTTTCTGGTTAGCGCTTCCTGGTACATTGACTTATTTTGCTAAAGCAATGAAACTATTTTAAGAAAAAATTATATAAAAAAAGCCGCTCGATTTTTCGAGCGGCTTTTTTTATTTTAGTACTGAAAGTGCTGCATCTAAATAAGAATAAATTTCGGGTTGGTGGTGGTGAATAGGTTTAACTGGCTTGGACTCCCCTAATCTAACAACGACTGCATTTTTTTCTTTAATTGAAAAAACATATTGTCCAAATAAGCCATTTTGAAATGGAATAGACATCCCCTTGTGTTGTATAATCCAATATTGATAGCCATAGTAATCAACCGGACGATCTGATTCTGTTCGGTCCTTTAAATAAGTTGCTGGCGAAGTTGCTTTCAATACATAATTAGAATCTACAATTTGCTTTCCACCCCATGCCCCTTTATTTAAGATTAGCTGACCGAATCTAGCATAGTCTCTTGCCACTCCGTTAAAACAACAAAATGCTTTTTCATGTTGTTGATCTCCATCTAATAGCCATAATGCATCTACTTCTGCACCCATTGGTTGCAAAAATCGCTGAGATACTAAGTTTGAAATATTATCTCCAAATGCTTTTTCAACAACCAATCCCAACACCTGTGTATCCCCACTTCTGTAATCCCAATAAACTCCTGAAGGCTCTTTAAAGGCCATTTTTTTTACCATGTATTCTTCGTTATCTCCATAATAGCCATAAGCATTCATGCTAAAATAACTTTTATCAAATTCCATGTAATTTGTACCAGAGCTCATAGTCAATAAATCCACAATTCTTATTTTATCTAAATTGGCTTCTTTAAAATGAGGCACATAATTGCCAACAGGCTCTTCCAAAGATTTTATTTTCCCTTCTTGTAATGCGATTCCAATTAATAATGAGATAATACTTTTAGCTGCAGAAAAAGATCCGCTCAAAGTTTTTGAATTATACCCATCAAAATATTTTTCATATACAATCTTCCCATTTTGTATGACTAAAAAAGCATGCGTGTCATTTGAATCCAATGCAAGTACTAATGAATCTGGCATAATCGCTTTATTATAAGCACTATCTAATGGCCAATATTGAGGAACACTCGCAGCTTTAACAAGTCTTGTTGGATGTGTTTTATAATCATGGATAGAATGCTTCCCCCATTGGGCAAAATTTCTTAAATGCGCAAATATGGGTGTATATGCCAGGCCAATTGTCAAGACAAGGAACACTATGAATCCGTACAATATTTTCTTTATCATAAATTGATTATTTTGAATTGTAATTAAACAACTATGCTTAATTTTATTGCTTAGTCGTAAATTTTACTCAAATTAAAAAATTATATGTCTTTATCGCAAGCATTTGAAGAAATTGTTGAAAAAAGAAGGTCCAACAGAAAGTTTGATCCTAATGTTGAAGTCCCAGACGAAGTGATTAAAAGAAGTTTAGAACGCAGCATCCTGGCTCCTAATAGCAGTAATATGCAGTTATGGGAATTTTACTGGATCAAAGACCCTACCTTGCAAAAGGATTTTCACGAATATTGTTTAAATCAAAATGCCGCAAGATCAGCAAAACAAATGGTGGTATTTGTAACCCGTCAAGATCATTGGAAGAAAAGAGTGCAGTGGCATTTAGACAATATTAAAAAAGGCATCACAGGCGAAACCACCCCCAATCAAGATAAATTAATGACCTACTATGGTAAATTAATGCCACTTGCTTATGGAACAGATCAGTTTGGTTTTTTAACTGCGTTAAGAAGCACTTTAAGTAATGTAATAGGCGCTTTTAGACCAATGACTAGAATGAGAGGCAGAGCAGATCAAAGAATCACAGTGCACAAATCATGTGCCTTAGCAGCTCAAACATTTATGTTGTCAATCGCTGCGGAAGGTTTTGAATCCTGCCCCATGGAGGGCTTTGATGCTGTAAGAGTTAAAAAAGCATTAGACCTTCCAGCAATGGCGGAAGTCAATATGATTGTCAGTGTTGGAAAAGGGACTGAAGCTGGTATCTGGGGGAAAAGAGAAAGAGTCCCTTATGAAGAAGTTGTGATTATTAAATAATTAAACTCAATTAATTTTTAGCTGGCGTAATAATGATATTTCTATATTCAATTGGACCGTGATCACCTTGTAACATAATTGGACCTGGCGCAGCTTCATCACTATTGATAGCACCTCCGGTGATACCTGGAATTTCTTGTTTGAAAATAATAGTTTGACCATTTGCAACTACAGTAACCATCCTGCCAATTAAAGTCACATCATAAGATTGCCATTCTCCTGGGGCTTTTGCTGCATTCATCCATGGATCAATAAAACCATATACTCCACCCAAATATACATTTTGTGGTTCTTTGCCTTGGTTGTCTTCGATCTGAATTTCGTAACGGCCTCTTAAATAGACACCACTATTACTTCCTTTTGGATACCTGAATTCAATATGCAATTTGAAATCATCAAAAGTGGCCTTTGTTCTAATATTTTCACCAGATTTTGGACTAGTCAATACACCGTTGACATTCATCCATTGATTATTCTTGCCCATCGCTTCCCATCCAGTTAAATCTGTACTATTTAATAATTGAATGGGTGTGCCCCAAGTAACTTCTTTTAAACTATTTAATCTTGGTGCGCGAACTCCGGTCCATGTATATTTTTGACCATAAGGCGCAACCATGGTTCCTTTCAATTGATCTCCTACCAATTCACCTTCTACTACTAAATTATTTTCTGTACGATCCCATTGTGGTGGAATGGTAAAACTCATTTTGCCGTCTTTAAAAAATATTTGTGCAACAGGTCTTGCACTTCCACCCTCTGCAACAAATCTGCCAATGAGATTTTTTACGCCAGAGTGACGAACTTCTAACCAAGACGGCGCCAATCTGCCACCACCCATATCGACCGTTAAATCCCAACGACCTTCTAATGGACTTTCTTGTGCTTTAGCAGTTGTATGCACTAATAAAATAGAAAGGACTATAACAAGATAATGCGCCTTTTTAAATAATTGTTTCATTGGTATATGATTATTTGAACCATTAAGCTAAATCAAATCGATCTAATTCCATCACTTTATTCCAAGCAGCCACAAAATCATGTACAAATTTTGCTTTAGCATCATCACATGCATACACTTCTGCCAGTGCACGTAATTCAGAATTTGATCCAAAAATTAAGTCGACTCTTGTACCAGTGAATTTCACTGCTCCAGTTTTTCTATCCACACCCTGAAAAGCATTTTGTGTATGATCCATAGCGCTCCATGCATTGTTGTAATCAATTAAGTTTACAAAATAATCATTGGTCAATACACCAGGAGTTTTTGTAAATACACCATGTTGAGACTGATCGAAATTGGTATTCAATGTTCGCATACCACCAAATAACACCGTCATTTCTGGGGCAGTCAAGGTTAATAATTGCGCCTTGTCAATCAACATTTCTTCGGCAGAAACTAAAGTACGTGGTTTGATATAATTACGGAATCCATCAGCAATTGGTTCTAATACTGCAAATGATGCTACATCCGTTTCGTCTTGACTTGCATCTGCGCGACCGGCAGTGAATGGCACTTTAATATTTACGCCACCATCTTTTGCTGCTTTTTCAATCGCAGCTGCACCAGCAAGTACAATTAAATCTGCTATAGAAACTTGTTTTCCTCCTGTTGCAGATGAATTGAATGCCTTTTGGATGACTTCTAAAGCATCCAACACTTTAGACAATTGTGCTGGGTTGTTTATAGCCCAATATTTTTGTGGTGCTAAACGGATTCTTGCACCGTTGGCTCCACCTCTCTTATCTGATCCACGGAAAGTAGATGCAGAAGCCCAAGCAGCTGACACTAATTCAGAAACTGACAAACCAGAAGCAAGTACTTTTGCTTTTAACGCTTCAATATCTGTTGCATCAATTAATTTATAATTCACTGCTGGAATTGGATCTTGCCAAATCAACACTTCTGAAGGTACTTCTGGTCCAACATAACGTGCACGTGGTCCCATATCACGGTGTGTTAATTTAAACCAAGCTCTTGCAAATGCATCTGCCAACTGATCTGGATTTTCATAAAATCTTTTTGATATTGGCGCATACGCAGGATCTAATATCAATGCTAAATCTGTTGTTAACATGGTTGGTGCATGTGTGATAGAAGGATCATGCGCATCTGGCACAGTGCCAGCACCCGCTCCTGCTTTTGGCTTCCATTGATGTGCTCCCGCAGGACTCTTCACTAATTCCCACTCATATTTATATAAGTTTTCAAAATAGTTATTGCTCCATTGTGTTGGTGTGGTTGTCCAAGCACCTTCTAAACCAGAAGTGATGGTATGCACCCCATGACCAGTTCCAAAAGTATTTTTCCATCCTGTACCTTGCTCTGCAATATCTGCTCCTGCAGGTTCCTTACCTACATACATGTTTGGATCTGCGGCACCATGTGATTTACCAAATGTGTGTCCACCTGCAATTAAAGCCACTGTTTCTTCGTCGTTCATAGCCATGCGTGCAAATGTTTCACGAATGTCTTTTGCAGAAGCAATTGGATCAGGATTGCTGTTAGGCCCTTCTGGATTCACATAGATCAATCCCATTTGTACAGCAGCTAATGGATTTTCCAATTCACGGTCTCCACTATATCTTTTATCACCTAACCATTCTCTTTCATTGCCCCAGTATACATCTTCTTGAGGCTCCCATACATCTTCTCTTCCTCCAGAAAAACCAAAAGTCTTAAAGCCCATAGATTCTAATGCACAGTTACCTGCTAAAATCATTAAATCAGCCCAAGATAATTTTTGACCATACTTCTTTTTGATTGGCCATAATAATAATCTTGCTTTATCTAAATTGGTATTATCAGGCCAGCTATTCAATGGTGCAAAACGTTGCATGCCTGCACCTCCACCACCACGACCATCTGTAGTACGATAAGTTCCCGCAGCATGCCATGCCATACGAATAAAGAAAGGACCATAATGTCCATAATCTGCAGGCCACCACTCTTGTGAATTCGTCATCAAGTCAACGATATCTTGCTTCACTGCTTTTAAATCTAAAGACTTAAACTCAGAAACATAATTAAAAGTCTGCTCCATTGGATTCGACTTTACTGAATGCTGTCTTAAAATATTTAATTTTAATTGGTTCGGCCACCAATCTCTATTCACTGGACCAGTTCCTGCACTTCCTAGTTTTGATGAAAGTGTTGTTGCGCCTGTAAAAGGGCATTTAGCTGATCCGTCTGTAGTTTGATTATCCATATAATTGTGATTTTTTTAAATGTGCGCTTTAAATGCAAAATTAACCATTAATAGTGTAAAAAGAATGCAAAAGGAACGAATATAGTTATAACATTATACAGTCAATTTTGTTGTGAAATACATGAAAAAATAGATTTTAATTTAAACAAAAAAAAACTTGAAAAAATAGGCTTATTTAAATAGTTAATTTTAAATTTATATGGTAAAAAGCGGGCTGCATAGGAATGCTAAGCTACCTGCAATTCATTTAAGCTATAAAAAATCGTATGAAAAAATTATTAATAAGCTCTTTTAGTGCGCTATGTTTATTGTTAGTGGGTACTTCATTCGCCCCAATTGCAGACAATCCCGACGCCATTATTGGTGTGTGGAAAACAGGAGAAGGAAACGCCATGGTGCGTATCTATAAAAATGGTGAGAAATACCAGGGAAAAGTAGTTTGGTTAAAAGAGCCAAATGATCCTGAAACTGGAAAGCCAAAGCAAGATAAAAACCATCCTGAAGAAGCAACTAGAACAAGACCAGTACTTGGAATGATTAATATTTGGGGCTTCTCTTACAAAGAAACGAATCTTTGGGATGATGGTAATATTTACGATCCTAAAAATGGCAGCACCTACTCTTGCACCATTAAAATGATCAACCCTAATACACTAGAAGTTAGAGGATATATTGGGGTTTCAATTATTGGAAGAACAGATACCTGGACAAGGCAACAAGCGAAATAGCACTAAGGAGATACAAAATTTAGGCTAATATTAAAAAACAATGGATTGCCTAAGTTACTAGAAAAGAAGCGTTGACTATCTTCTCTAGCATCATACCTGTTGACTACATCGAAACGGTAATTGTATCTTAATCCTGCTTGTGCGTTTATCCAAAGAAATCCAGCAAGCTTTTTATCCCACATGATTCTTGGCTTCACTTCTCCACGTTGGATATATGCATTTCTACCCATCGTACTTGGTAGTTGCATTAAAAATTGATTTCCTTCTAATTCAAAACCAGCCTGCAACATACTCGTTGTAGAGAAATTATATCGAACAAATCCACGAGCAGGAAGTAGAAGTTCCATACCCCACTTATCATTGAACGTTTTATTCCAAAACAAAACTGGTAAATGCATTAGTTGACCTGCACGATAAGTTCTAGCTAAACCCGTACCTATCATATTTTTTTCGGATGTCTTCCATCCATAAATAACTGTTCCACTTAAGGTGATGGCTTTATTTTGAATCGCTTTTGCATTTTCAAACAAACCGTTTACGTCTGCACTAGCTTGAAAAATTAAAAAATTCTTTTCATTTAAAGGCTTGAAAACAGTGGTATTGATGCCTGCAGTTAATAAAGCAGTTTTATCTAAAGCAGTTGCAAAATCGTTTACTGTAGGATTGGTTACATTGAATTTACTATTCCAATAATTTACCCCCATTTGCCAAATGATTTTATTGGTTGAAATAACAGGCACATTTACTTGCGCTCTTATTGCATTTACATCGGCTATATTAATTTGTGTAGGGAATTGCTTGGAATTAAAACTTATACCAGGCATCGAAAATCCACCATAATATTCACGACCTAAACTCAAAATTCTCTGAGGCGTTTGATTTAAAACTTTTTGAGAACAATAACGTTTAACGCCGTCGGCATCCCCAAAATTACTGTAGTCAAAATTTTCGGTTGTATCAGTTTGGGCAACAACAAATGAGGCGCTAAATAAACATAAAATAGTGATTGCTAGACGCATAAATTAGATGTATTTATTTAAATACAAATATATATGTAAACGATTTAAAATGGATAAAAAGCATAAGCCGAAATAAATTTTATTTACTTCGGCTTATCAATTGCATTCGCGTAAAAAAAGCGCCCTGAGCAAATGCGAAGGGCGCCTAATCTTAAATTCTACTGTGGAGTCGAGGGGAGTCGAACCCCTGTCCAAACAAAGTTACCATTGGTCTTCTACATGTTTATTGTTTTATTATTTGTCGGCAATCAGCAGGAAAAACACAAACCAATTGATTACTTAGCTGTATGGTACTTAAATAAGCGGCACAGCCTATGCTTATCGCATCCCTTTTTGTTTTGATTAAGCTAAGCAGCGGGTAAAGGGCCTACCTGCTAGCTCGGCCATAATGGAAGTTAATTCACTGAATTAAGCAGCCATGGCGTAGTTTGTTTCGCCTTTTGATTGTTTGGTATTCAGATTAAAGTGCTAATTACCCAACGCACTACATGCTTACCCCAACCGCTACGCTTGCTGTCAAAACCATACGACCCCAGTTACTGCGATTAAAGCAAGTACAAAATTACAACTAATAAATGGATTTTAATTACCGTCTACTTAAATAAACGCCAGAAGTCCAGTCCCAATGCATATAACATAAGGCCAAACATCAAAATCATGCCTGCAATCTGTGCATATTCCATGAACTTATCACTTGGCTTGCGCCCTGTAATCATTTCAAATAGAATGAATAAAGCATGTCCCCCATCCAATGCAGGAATAGGTAATACGTTCATGAAGCCTAACACAATCGAAAATACGGCTGTCAATGTCCAGAATCGCTCCCAATCCCACTGAGATGGAAAAGTATTGCCAATGCTAATTAAACTTCCAAGTGAATCATTTGGGTTCACTTTACCCGTAAAAATTTGCTTGATGCCCATCACATAATTATCCAATGTAGTAAAACATCTTTGGATACCTGTTGGAATGGCTTCGGCAAAACTATACTCCTGATGGACTGTTTTAAAAAGTTGCATCGGTAATTTTACAAATAGACCAAGCTGTGCTTTATTGTTGATCAAGGTTCTAATCTTGACTGTATCCATGCCTCTTTTTGCAAGAATGGTGACCAATGAATCACTATATTTTTTCTTTACTTCAATAAACTCATGTTGGTATTTCACTGATTGTCCATTGATACTTAATAAAGTGTCATTTTTTTGAAAGCTACCTTCTACCACGACTGCCGTTTTCCCAATGGAGTCCACAATCACTGGGAACATTGGCACAACAAATGCGGTTGAATTATTTGCATTTGCTAATTCAGCAGCTATCGTTGTTGGAATAGATAAACTCAAAACACTATCTCCTCTTTTAACTTGAATTGTTTTTGGGTCTTCTAAAACTATTTTAGATTCTAATTCAAAGAAATCTTTTAATTCTTTTTGATCCAATGCAACAATAATGTCTCCATCTTGCAATCCCATTTTTTTAGAAATCTCTGTAGGATGTATACCATAACTCAGATTTTTTGCTGGCAAAAAATCGTCTCCCCAAAACCAGGCAATCCCAATGAAAATTACAATGGCTAAAATGACATTCACAATCACACCACCCAACATCACAATCAATCTTTGATAAGCAGGCTTTGATCTTAATTCAAAAGACTCCGGGGCTTTATTCATCTGCTCCTTGTCCATACTTTCATCAATCATTCCTGAAATTTTCACATAGCCTCCAAAAGGAATCCAACCTAATCCATATTCTGTATCTCCTATCTTCTTTTTCCACAAACTAAATCCAGGATTAAAAAATAAATAAAATTTTTCTACTCTTGCTCCAAATAATCTTGCAGGAATAAAATGTCCTAGCTCGTGCAAAACAACGATGATTGAAAAAGATAAAATAAATTGTGCAGTTTTTGTTGCAAGTACGGTTAAATCGATAGCAGCTAGATACATGTTTTTATAGTTGTATTAAAGAAGCAGCAAAATCTCTTGCAGCTCCGTCGGTTTCATAATAATCATCCAAACTCGGATGAGCGATAAATTCAATCTTCTCCAATGTTCTTTCAATTAGATCTGTCATATCTAAAAATCCAATTCTATTCTTTAAAAATGCATACACTGCAATTTCATTTGCAGCATTCAATACACATGGAACGTTACCTCCAATGCGCAATGCTTCCGTCGCCAAGGTTAAATTTCTAAACGTCTTTACATCAGGCTCGTCAAAGGTCAATGTATTGGGTTTGTCAAAATGGTATCTTGGAAAAACATTCACCAATCTTTTTGGGAAAGCCATGGCATATTGAATGGGTAATTTCATATCAGGCAAACCCATCTGTGCTTTAATACTACCATCTTGAAACTGAACCATGCTATGAATGATACTTTGAGCATGCACCACTACTTTGATTTGATCTGGTCTTAAATCAAATAACCATTTCGCTTCAATCATTTCTAATCCTTTATTCATCAAGGTGGCAGAATCTATAGATATTTTTGCGCCCATGCTCCAATTAGGATGTTGCAAAGCATGGTCTCTTTTTACATTCACTAAAAAATTAGGCTTCTTTCCTAAGAATGGACCACCACTCGCTGTGAGAATAATTTTTTCGATGGGATTATTGCCTTCACCAACAAGACATTGGAAGATGGCGGAGTGCTCGCTATCTACTGGAATGATGGCTGACCCTTTTTCTCTTGCAGTGCGCATCACAATATCGCCTGCTACAACTAATGTTTCTTTATTGGCAAGGCCCACTGCTTTGCCATTTTCAACTGCAGTGAGTGTTGGTTTCAAACCAGCAAAACCTACAATGCCCGCCATCATAAAATCATAGCAATCCATGGCGGCAACTTGTTCTAAAGCTTCTTCTCCAGCAAAGACTTTAATTGGTTTACCTTCTAATGCTTTTTTTACAATTGCATATTTCCCAATATCCCCAATCACTACAATATTGGGTTCAAATAATAATGCTTGCTCAATTAATAAGGATTCGTTTGCATGCGCCGTCAAAATCTCGGCAACAAATAAGTCTGGGTTCGCCGCGATCACCTCTAGGGTTTGTTTCCCAATGGAACCTGTAGATCCGAAAATGGCAATTCTTTTTTGACTCATCCAGTTATTTACTTGAGGTTAAAAATACGCTTTTTATTCTATTCTGGCTATTTGCCTAATTGACTGCGCAGTGCGTCTGCAATTTTTCGGTCGTTACTTAATCTTGGTACTTTATTCTGACCACCCAATTTCCCTTCGGATTTCATGTAGTCAATAAATGCATTTTTAGGAACCACTGTCAGCACGAGTGGTGCTAAAATATTTCCAGCAATCAGGTCTTGATAGTATACATT
>CAMDNL010000004.1 GCA_945902975.1 Chitinophaga pinensis | reverse complement strand
AATATTGAGTATTAAGTAAGATTACTTAACAGTCCATGTTGCTTTCGTATTCGCACCCACTAATTCACCATTTTGGATACTTGCAGACCAAGAATCAAATACCCTTCCATCTACTGCATATAATTTCCATCTTACTGTGAAATTATCAGACTTAATGAAACGAGTTTTTGCAACTCTACGATCTGCTCTTTCTGGATTGTCAAATACATTCACCGCAGCAGCACCGTTATACTTACGTGTTGCTGTTTTGAATAAATTGTAGACAATTGCAGGTGTAATCTTAATAGTATATACTTTACGATTTTCTGGGTTTGAAACATTCAAACTTGGATCATTCAATCCAAAAGTATTTAAATGTGTTACTGATACATCAGACTCTTTAACTGTATCAAAGTAAGTCTCAGTAAAGGCAATATATGGTTCAATTTTATTGATTACCACATTCTTGCCGTAGTTATCCCAGCTAATGTTTAATCTTACTTCAGAGGCATCCATATCGCCCAATTTGAAGGAATTAAAACCTGTCGGCAGTGTTCCATATGCTGTTACACCATCTTCCCAACCTGGCAAAGGAAGAAGCTCTTCCTTTGTACAAGAAGTCATAAGAAGCATACCTGCAAGTGCAAACATGTAAAAGTTTCTTATATATTTCATAATAAATAATTTAAAGGTTTAGAATTTAAATTTAACAGCATCCCAGAAAATTGGATCTCTATCAAAGATCACAGCTCCGTAACTAGTAGCGTTTGGATTTAAATTTAATTCAGTTGAAGGATAAGGCAATCTTAAAGCAAATTGTCTTTGTCTTGAAGCTGGTTCATCAATAGTTGTAGGATACCCTGTTCTTCTAAAAGTAGAGTACAATTCATTACCATTACCTAAACCAGAGAACCATGCTTGTTTCAATACCACATTCAACTTAGCATCATTCGAAACTGCAGCATCGTATCTTGCCAACCACTTGTTAACATAAGTAGTTACAGCTGTTGTAGATGGGTCTGTTGCTGTTGGGTCAGAACTTTTTGAATGTCTAACCACATCTGCAATGGACTGTCTTATAGCTGCTTCAAACAAAGTTTTAGTAGCTGCAGTTGCATTTCCAGAAGCAATTTGATACTCTAGATCCCAATATTGAATCATGTTGAAAGTAATCATTGGGAAAACACCGTTACCTGCACCAGAACCACCTAATAATGGTTTAACGTCAGCTCTTGCGGCAGTTCTAGCAAAGTCAACTAAACCTCCAGCAGGATATGCTCCAGGCACTGCTCTTACAGCAACGTCTGCAGGTACACCAGTTTGGTCACCTCTCACACGGCCAAAGAATCCAGCTAAATAAGCTGAGTCAGCTGCTGTATTCGTTAGTGTACCACTTGCAGTTAACTTAGACCAAGTGCTGTTATCTAAAACCATATAAGCTCCATAAACAGGAATTGTTCCTCTATCGGTAGAATTATTTGGATCTAAAAGCGTTGCAGTTTGTCTTCTTACTTGGTAAGGTAAACGTGGGTCACCTAATTCTAACATTTCAAGCATGTACTGCTTAGAGAAATAAGTAAAGTTGTTTGAACCTAAATATGCATCTGTAAACCATGGGTGACGTCCTTCTGGAGAAGCCACTTTATTGTACTTAAATAAGAAGTCTTCTGCACCAGTTGTTGCAGAAATGTAGTTTGCACTGCTAGCTAAAATTGCTTTAATCTTAGCATCAGCAGAAGGGTCTACTTTTCTTGTCTTAATCAACAAAGATAATTTTACAGAATTTGCAAATTTTCTCCATCTAGGAATGTTATTTGCAAAATGGATGTCTCCTTTTAAAGCAATAGGACTTGTTTTTGCAAACTCAGCAGCAGCTGAATCTGTCAATGCAATCAACTTAGCGTAGATATCTTTGTCTTTGCTAAACTTAGGTTCGTTGATTGGAGTTGAAGCATCGCCTCCGAAAGCTTCTTCATAAGGTACATCACCAAATAAGTCAACGAATTGACCAAAATAGTAGGCTTTCAAAGTGAAAGCTGCACCTCTAAAATGTGGGCTTTGTCCGCTAGCAGTTCTATCTAAGATAGTTTGTAAGTCCTTCATACCGCCTGTGTAGAAAGAATTCCAAGTTCCATTATAAGAACTGTTAGTGAGCGCAAAGGCATCTGAACCCTGGTTCGCCAAGATCCCTACAAAACCTAATGTTGTATTACTTATCCCGTTAAAAATACCGGGAGTGGTTAATTCAGCAGAAGTTAATAATAGGTCTAATGGCGCAGAGACAGGGCTATTTGGATTGACGTTGATGTCAAGATCCATAGCTTTTTTACAACTAGAGACTGTAATCCCCAGCGTAATAGCGCTTAATATTAAATAGGATTTTATTTGCATCTTATTATATTTTAAAAGGTTACAGTTAAGTTAATACCAAATCGTTTTGTAGTTGGTGATGCACCAAAATCAAAACCTTGCACGTTAGATGTAGAAACACTAGAAAGTATTTCCGGATCAAAATTCAATCCTTTTAACACGTTAGGTGCATTAAACCATAAATTACGACCTGTTAAACTAAGTCTAGCAGTACCGAACGGCGTTTTCTTTAACAGATCTCTTGGTAATTCATAACCTAAACTTACTTCACGCAATCTAATTGTAGTCACATCATACACGTTTGTCTCGTCCGCACCATACGCACCATATCCATCAGAGAAGTGGTAATCGAATGCTGTCATTGGAGTTGTGTTTTTGATTTCAGCACCACTTGCATCTTTAACAGCAGCATAAGTTCCTGGATTTCCGTATACACCTGGGATGATACGAACACCTTCTCTATCAACTGCATATTCATTGTTTAATTGACCACGTAATAATAGAGATGCAGCTGTTACACTATACATATCTCCACCATGACGGTAGTCTAATAATGCACTTACTGTGAAACCTTTGTAAGTGAAGGTATTGATAAATCCAAGTGTGAAATCAGGGTTTGGATTACCTATGATCTCAGAATCTGGGTTCGTAAATGGTAAACCTGTGTTTTTATCAATCAATAAAGCGCCATTCTCTGATCTAGCATTTCTAGAACCAAAGATCATACCAAATGGTTCGCCCTTTCTGATGATTGTTCCTAAGCTGCTGAAACCAGAACCACCTAAGAAGATTTCGCCAGTAGGACCAGCATCTAATACCATTGAACGGATTAAGTTAAAGTTGATATTAGAAGTCCATTTGAAATTACTAGTTTGAATATTTGTAGTTGAAATACCCAATTCAATACCCTTGTTTTCAACTTCACCCGCATTGACTACACGAGAAGAGAAACCAGTAGATCTTGGAGAAGATACTGCGATGATTTGATCTTTAGTTCTTTTTCTAAATAAAGTCAAATCAAAGTTTACTCTATTTTTAAACATACGTAATTCTAAACCTGCTTCAATTTCAGAAGTAATCTCAGGCTTTAAGAAAGCATTCTTTACTTCATTACCTAATGTCGCATAGTTGAATTTAGTACCACCATCATTTGCATAAGCTGCACCAATTGGGTTAACAGAATAAATAGTTTGTAGTTGGTAAGGAGACGCATCACCAGCAACTGACACACCAGATACTCTTAATTTACCATAATTGATAATGTTCTCAGGTAACTTCACTAATTCGGTGAATACAAAACCAAGGCCCACACTTGGGAAGAAATAACTTCTGTTGTTAGAAGGTAGTGTAGAAGACCAGTCGTTTCTACCAGTTATGTTCATGAACAAGTAATTTCTAAATCCTAATTGCAAATCAGTTAAAAGACCCATTTTACGGCTCTTCTCAAAACCATTGAAATCGTTGGTTACTGTTGCAGTATTCTTTAAAGAACGAATAGCTGGGTCAATTACACCTACACCAGTGTTCTTCATGTAACGGTTGTACTTTTGTAAGTAATCCGCACCCACTACCCATTTAACGTCGAAGTCACTGTTGATATCAGTTTTGTAAGTTGCTAAGAACGTGTAGTTCAAAGTCTCATTCGTGAAATCAGCTTCTTGATAACGTCCTACAGGTAATGAAGCACCACCTGGGCGTAAATAGTTCGTTTGATGATCTGTGTAAGTATTGATACCTCCACGAGCAAATAAATTAATTTTAGAATTAATGTCATAGCTCAAAGATAAATTACCAAATACACGATTTACTTCAGAAGTAAATGTATTGTACTTCGCAATCCAATAAGGATTATCTAATGGTCTATAGAATACGTTATTACCTTCTGGAGTTTCAAAAGGATAAGCATTTAAGTTATAGTTTCTTGGTAAATAGTATAAACGAGCATAGATAGAAGAAAATCCTTCACCAGGACCGTAGTCAGCGAAATAAGACGCACCAGATTGTGGTGAGTTTTGGAAGTTCTTCACGTAGTTTACATTACCTGTGATTACAAGACCATTGCTCAATGTAGAGTTACCACCAAAGCTTAATGAAGTACGCTCTGTCTTAGAGTTAGGAACGATACCTACGTTATCCATTCTAGAGAAACCTCCATTGATACCAGTTTTACCATTAGAAGAGTTGATATTAATACTGTTTTCTGCTACGGTTCCTTGCTTGAAGAATCCACCTACGATGTCATACGCTTTGTAAGGTACCATTACTCCAACTAATTCTGGAAATGCAGCATTGTATCGTGGAATAGTATAAGATAGTGAAGTTAAAGGATGTGGCACTTCCATTGGAGATTGCGTTTTTGAATAACGCTCGTAACCAACTGAAGCGTTTACCTGATCTCTGTAAGCTCCGAAAGGAGAACCCCAGTTACCAATAAAACCACCATTATAGTTACCATTAGAACCTTGACCATAAATGTCTTGGTATTCAGGTGTATTACTAACATTCTCAATTGAGTAAGAAGAATTATAAGTCACTTCTAAACCTCTTGATTTCTTTGTATTACCAGTTTTTGTTGTGATAATGATCGCACCATTTTGTGCACCAGAACCATACAATGCTGCAGCATTCGCACCTTTTAAGATAGTCATTGACTCAATGTTATTTGGATCAACGTCATATAAACGGTTTGAGAATACAGTGTTCGCATCGAATCCAGCTGATTGGTTTACTGAGTTATCAAAAGGAATACCATCAACCACAATCAAAGGTTGGTTGTTACCAGAGAAAGAAGTAATACCTCTAATATTGATTTTACTACTTTGACCAGGAGCACCTCCACCACCAACTACGGTCACACCAGGAACTTTTCCTTGAAGTGCACGTAAGATATCTGGCTCAGATTTTTGTGCTAACTGATCAGATTTAACATCTACTACTGAAGACGATAAACGCTTTTTTGAACTAGACTGTCCAAAAGAGGTTACGACAACTTCAGATAAAGAAGCATCTTCTTGTTTTAAACTTACATTCAAAGTAGCGCCATTCACTGTGAACTCTGCTTTTTTGTAACCGACACTAGAAAAAACTAGTGTTGCTCCAGATTTTACTGAAATTCGGTACATACCGCCATCATCAGAAACAGTTGCAATTTTTGAATTTTTTTCTTGTACTGTAACACCGGCAAGAGGAGCGCCTTTGTCACCTGTCACCTTACCAGTGATAGTAACACTTTGCGCAATAGCAACTCCGATAGAGCAGCATGCCAATAGCAGACCAAGTAGCAATTTTTTTCTCATACTGTTAATAATTTAATAATAAATACAGCTATTATAATAAATAGCTTGGGGTTGAAATTAATAAGAAAATAAGATAAACTTTAATTTTTGTTAATAAAAATTTAACGTTTAAAATTGAAAATATAAAAAATTATAAAACAATTATTTACGCATATATAATTTATATAATATTAATAAATGTTAGTTATTTTTGGTCTTTTTTAAATGAATTCGACCAAATTTTGGTCCAAATGCATTATGTCATGTAGTTTGCATTTATTTTAGTCAAAATGTTCCACAAAGAATGCGTTTAAAATTGTTTAATTTATTTCTGATCCCCTTAATGGTATTGCTCCATCATCCCATTTTTGGTCAAGAAAAGATCAATTTTGAAACGAATATTAAGCCCATTTTAACCAAGCACTGTGTTAATTGTCATCAAAATGGAGGCATCGCGCCCTTTGCGTTGGACAATTGGGCAGATGTAGATGCCAGAGCAATCATGATTGGTGCTGTGACAGCAAGTAAATACATGCCACCTTGGAGAGCAGACACTAGTTTTCAACATTACAAAAATGAAAACTATTTAAGTAAAACTGAAATTGAACTCATACAACAATGGATCCAAAATGAGCAACCCCGTGGCACCGTAGAGCGAAGAAAAGAAAAATTAATTTCGCAAAACAAGGTTAAGAAAAAACAAGGCACTGAAATTCAAATTGGTTACAATCGTGCTTTTGTAATCAAGGCTGAAAATAAAGAAGAGTTTAGATTTTTTCACTTGCCTTCTAAGATCAAAGAAAACGGGTATATACAAAGTATTGAATTTGCACCAGGTAATAAAAAACAAGTGCATCATAGTAGAATCATGATTGATACGACCCAGTCAATTAGCGGTATAGATGGGCTTTCAGAGGAAGATTCATCAATTTTGAAATACCAAACCAAGCCATTAGCAGATCCATTTTTATTTGGATGGGTTCCAGGAAATGATAAAATTATTTTTCCAAAAGGAATAGGAAAAAAAATTTATGCCAACTCAGACTTTATTGTAAATGTGCATTATGTACCTAGTCCAATTCAAGTCATTGATTCCTCCTCTATCATCATTCAATTAACGAATGAACCTATCGAAAGAGAAGCACAAACACTCACCTTGACAGAAAATAATATTTCGAATCAACCCTTCATTATTTACCCAAATAAGAAGTCTACATTTTACATGCGATCGCCCATTTTACAAGATAGTATATCATTGATATCCATCATGCCACATATGCATTTACTTGGCAAATCATTTAAGTCATACGCAATCACACCGGATGGTATTATTGTGCCTTTAGTACATGTTCCTAGCTGGGATTTTAATTGGCAAACAACCTATCAATTTGCAAAATTTACAGTCTTGCCAAAAGGTACAGTCATTTATGCCGAAGCAACCTATGACAATACCAATGAAAATCCATTGAACCCATATAAACCAGCAAGAGCAGTTGGATACGGCTGGGGCAGTAAAGACGAAATGATGAACTTAATACTTTATTATGTAAAGTATAGGCAAGGCGACGAATTGATTGATCTATAAATTGTTTTAAGATAACTACTTTTTGTTTTTTAATTCAATTAAGCAACCAATTGCATTTGTTCTTTTGATCCAAACATTTTGATTTGATAACATACTATTAATTGCATTGATTAAATAAAATTGTTCTGGTTGTTTTTTATTTTTTCCCCAATCAATAAACCAATCATCTATCGCACCTTGGTATTGTATTTGATTGTTATAAGTCACAAGCACTTCGGGTGTGACTTTAACACCCATCTGTTGCGCATAGTCAGTATTCTTTAATGTTATATAGGGCACCTGGATTTGGTATTCTTGTACAAAATCTTTTACTTTTTTTAATTGACTTGCTTTTGTAATATCTAAAAAGATAAGCTCGAATTGGACCGGTTGATTTTGAAATTTCTTTACAATTCCATTAATCGTTAAAGTATATTTTTGACTGATTGGACAGGTCGTATGCATAAAAAATTGCACTAAGATTTTTTCTTGTGCTTCTACCTTTGTAAACGTGATAAGTGAGCACAACAAGATAGTATATCGGAGACTAGTATTCATATTATTTGATTCTCTATAAATATACAATTTACGGAGCTGTTCTAATTTATTAAAATACTTTTGTTTAAATTCAATTTATGAAAATTACAAAAGCATCCATCAAAGCAGCGGCAATTCGTATCGCACCTTATATCCACAACACGCCAATCATGACTTGTAAAAGTATCAATGCGCTGTATGGATTAGACCTCTATTTCAAGTGTGAGAACTTTCAAAAAATTGGTGCATTCAAAATAAGAGGTGGCATGAATGCAAGTCTGCAACTAACAAAGGCACAATTGGAAAAAGGTGTTGCTACACACTCTTCTGGTAACCACGCGCAGGCATTGGCTTTTGCATCAAAAATGTTAGGCATCAAAGCGTATATCGTGATGCCAGAATCATCCCCACAAGTAAAAGTAAATGCAGTGAGAGGATATGGCGCCGAGGTCACTATTTGTGCCTCTAATCAAGCTGCAAGAGAGTCCACTTTACAAGACATAGTAGACAAAACTGGCGCGACATTTATTCATCCCTATGACAATGACGAAGTCATTACTGGACAAGCTACCTGTGTGAAGGAAATCATTGAGGCCATGCCAGACATTGAAATAGTTGTCACACCGGTGGGTGGTGGTGGATTATTATCAGGTACTTGCTTAGGTGCGCACTATTTTAAACCAGGATTAAAAGTATATGCGGGAGAACCTGAAGGCGCTGCAGATGCGGTGTTGAGTATTCAATCAGGGAAAGTAGAAAAAGCACCATTTGTTAATACGATTGCAGATGGCTTATTAACGACTTTAAGTGAACGCACACTTGAAATCATTCAGGCGCATGTTGCTGATATTTTGTTGGTTTCAGAGGATGAGATTAAAGCAGCGCTGAGATTAGTATACGAAAGAATGAAAATTATTATTGAGCCAAGCTGTGCTGTGCCACTCGCTGCTGTTTTAAAAAATCCAGATTTATTTAAAGGCAAGAAAGTAGGTATTATTTTAACAGGTGGCAATGTAGACTTGAGTAAATTTAAAGATTGGTTTTAGTGAACTAAATAAATTAACTAAACTCATATTTTCAAATGTTTATAAATTCAAGGCTTTAAAAAAATAAGTCTCGTCCACTTCTTGCACTTGCCCAGGTAAGATAGATTCAACAGTTAAGTCTTCTATAGACCATCTTACTAAACGGATGCATCGGTGGTGCATAGTGGCTACCATTTTTCGTACTTGGTGAAATTTACCCTCCGTTAATTCAATGCGCAGCCAATCTGATTGTTGATTTTCGTGTAAAACAATTCCATTCTCCCACAAGTTTGTTGGTGGCTCAATGATATCCACTTTGCAAGGCGAAGTAGTATAAGTGCTGCCATTCGGTGCTGAGATATCTACGCCATTTTGTAAGTTTTGAAGCGTTGCGTTGCTTACTTTATTTTTTACTTGTACTAGATAAGTCCTTACATGTGGGCGCACTCCTTGAAACAATAATTTTGTCACTTTTTTATTGGTCGTTAATAATAATAAGCCCTCTGACATTTGGTCGAGCCTGCCTATCGCATGCGTGCCTTCTGGAAAATTAAAATCAATATCTGAAAGTAGTTGCACCTTGTGCGTGCTCACAAATTGAGACACCATATTCATTGGCTTATTCAATAAAAAGTACCGGTCTACATTCATAGCGGCAAATTACTTAATATTGTGTATGGAACAAACGCATAAAGACCCATTACACGGCAAAACACTCTCCTTTATCGTTGAGGAGTTAGTGCGTCATTTTGGATGGGAGGATTTAGGGCAACATATTCCTATAAACTGCTTTAATATTGATCCAAGTATTCAATCCAGCTTAAAATTTTTACGTAAAACGCCCTGGGCAAGAAAAAAAGTAGAGGAGTTGTATATTAGGATGGTTAGCTAAATTAAAGCAACACTTCGATAAAAGATTTTTTAGACCATTTTTTTGAAATGGTAATCCAGTCAGAAGTATGACTTTTAATATTGCTCAAGATATCCCAAGCTTCTAGCATCAAACCTTTTTTTAACTCTGGGTCTTTTTTATCTTTATTCGTTTCTATAATGCCAATGATGTCGCCATTCAAGAGATACACTTTTTGATCGATGATCTTACCAATCACTTTATTATCATTCCCAAAAAAACAATCCCCAATTACCAATCCAATCACTTTCTCTTTTTTTTTGTTCAAGATCATCATGTTTTGAATATACGCAACTGTTTCTTTTTCTTGATTTAAAATCTTGTACATCGTTAACTGTTTTGTGTTTTTTTAATTAATTGGGCGACAATCTCTTTTGTGGAATGGGTTAAATCTAGTTTTACAGGCGCTGTATGATTGATCCAGTCTGTAAATATAGTGTGAAAGTCTTGGTCTATCTGTAATAATACTTTTACGCCTAAGTCAGATAGCGCAGCAGCATTCGATAATTGCTCATAATGCTTGGAAATAGGGATGCTTAACACCTTTTTATTCATATACATTGCTTCTGCAGGTGTTTCAAAACCGCCGCCAGTAATGACCGCATGTGACCTGATCATGCTTTTAGTAAATCCACTATTACTGATAGGAAAGTATATAATATTTTTATAATTTCTTATGGATGTTACTTCTGCGCTAAAAACTTCAAAATGATGTTTTGATTGAGCTAAAAAGTAGGGTTCCAAATACGCAATGGAATAATGCGGTAAATACACCGATATATGACCATCATCGGTTGGTGTAGCATCAATGATTTCTTGTTTGATGATTGGATTGAATACTGCATCATCATAGGCTTTGAAATGTAAGCCTAGATAGTGCGTACTTTTTACAAAATGCTTTAAAATAAATTCTCCAAAAAAATTATTACTTTTTGCCCTTGGTGTTTTATAGCTTTGGAAACTTGCTTGGTGTCCAAACTGTACACTCTTTTTTTTCCTAAATAAACAAGCTAAAGAAGTTACAAAGTCAAAATCGTTGATGACTAAGTCATACTTATTGACAGGTAATTTGTAGGCGTCTACAAAAATCTTGAAAGAAAATGATCTAATAATTTTTAAATAATCCAAACCCCCAGTCGCTTTATAAAAAAGACTAATCCCTTTACTTCTTCCAATAACTGGTAAATCGGTTTTTAAATCAGCATTAGATCCACTAATGAAGAAGTCAATATTGCCATATGTTTTTAAAAATGGATAGAGTTGAATGGCTCTACTAATATGACCATTCCCAGTACCTTGAACTGCGTAAAGTATATTCATTAGATAGATACTTGAAATGCTACTTCATTGGTTAATACAGTAAGCTCTTCTTGTAAATTAACTATTTTAGTTAGTTTTTTGGATTCTGCTTTCTCAAATTGGTTAGGATCATATTGGTATAATGTCCAATTTTTATCTGCATATTCTAATGCGGTCAAATTTTCAATCCAATCTCCACTATTTAAATAGGTGACACTTCCTTTATCAGTCGTCACAACACGGTGTTGTGGTTGATGAATATGTCCACAAATCACATATTTATATCCATTCTCTATCGCTAATTCTGCCGCTGTTTGTTCGAAATTATTGATCCATGAAACTGCTTTTTTTACGCCGTTTTTAACTTGTTTGCTGATACTCATTTTTTCACGTCCAAGAAGCGTACAAAAATAATTCACAACACTATTTATCAGGATTAATAAATCATAACCATAGCCACCTAGTTTAGCTAATAATTTGGCGCTGCCCATGGTTGTTCTATCAAATACATCCCCATGGAAAACCCAATTTTTTTCGCCATTGATTTCAAATACAATTTTATCGGTCAATTGTATGTTTCCCATTTCAAAATTGGCATATTTTCTTAAAGCTTCATCATGATTACCAGTAATGTAAACCACTCTGGTGCCTTTACTAGCCATACTAAAAATACGCTTGATGACTGCCATATGACTTGCAGGAAAATAACGCTTGTTAAACTGCCAGATATCAATGATATCGCCGTTTAAAATCAAGGTCTTTGGTTCGATGCTTTTTAAGTAATTGAGTACTTCTTGTGCTTGACATCCAAATGTGCCTAAATGAATATCACTAATTACACATACATCCAATGGGCGTTTGTTCATGATGGCTTGTTTAAACAAAATACGTTGTTCTGTGTAAACAAATTGTGTCCTAATTATTATTTTAATATTAACTTTTTGTTAAGCAAGTCCATGAAAAATACATATATTGTAGATTTACCAACTATTAATCAAGTCTTTATGAAACAAAAGCATATTCCTAGAGATATTAGCTGGCTCAGTTTTAATGCTCGCGTATTACAAGAAGCAAACGATATTACTGTCCCTTTACAAGAAAGAATTAGATTCTTAGGCATTTTCTCTAATAATTTAGATGAGTTTTTTAGAGTACGCGTTGCGACATTAAAAAGAATGGTGGAATTGATAGATAAAAAAAAGCGCGTAAATATTGACATCATCGATTCACCACAAGTGATTTTAGATGAGATCCAAAGAGTCGTTTTAAGACAGCAAAATGAATTTAGCAGAATCTGGCAGAATATCTTAAAAGAGTTGAAGGCGAACAAAATCTTGATAGTTGACAACAAGCAATTGAATGCAGAACAAAAGGAATTTGTAAAAACCTATTTTGACAACGAAGTAAGACATGATATCATCCCTTTAATGATTGAGAATCTTCCTCAATTGCCTTATTTAAGAGACAAGAGCTTGTATTTAGCAATTGTGATGGGTAATAAAAATGATGCTTACCAGCAAAAATTTGCCTTAATCGAAGTGCCTTCTAGATCTGTGGGCAGATTCATCATTTTGCCATCTAAAAATGGATTTACAACGATTATGCTATTGGAGGATTTAATTGAATTTAACTTACCAATCATATTCTCTCATTTTAAATTCAATCAGTTTGATGCGCATGTGTTTAAAATTACAAAAGATGCTGAGATTGATTTAGATCAGGAAGTAGGCTTGAATTTTATTGATAAAATTTCAAAAGGGATTAAAAACAGAAGAAAAGGAAAGCCAGTAAGATTTGTTTATGAGAAGGATATGAATCCAGAAATGCTAGAATTTTTGATTAAGAAACTAGGTTTGAACCGAAAAAGTAGCATTATTCCAGGAGGTCATATTCATAATTTCAGGCATTTTATGGATTTTCCAAATGTCATAAAAGAACCAAATTATAACAGACCAAGGCCGTTTATCCATCCTGCGTTTAAGAAAAAAGTAATGGTTTTTGATTTGATCATGCAAAAGGATATCATGTTGCATTTTCCCTACCATGCTTACGATCCTGTGATAGATATGCTACGTGAAGCTGCGATGGATGATACTGTGATCTCTATAAAAATCACTGCCTATCGATTAGCATCCAACTCAAAAGTGATCAATGCATTGATCAATGCTGCTAGAAATGGTAAGAAGGTGACGGTGTTTTTGGAATTAAAAGCAAGATTTGATGAAGAGGCAAATTTAGAGTGGAAAGCCATCATGGAGGAAGAAGGCATTACCGTGCTTGTAGGTATACCGAATATGAAAGTGCATGCAAAACTATGTGTGATTCAGAAAAGAGTGAAAAACAAGCTTGTGCAGTATGGATTCATTAGCACAGGTAATTTAAATGAGAAAACTGCTAAAATATATGCAGATCATTGTTTGATGACCAAGAATGTGACTTTAATGAACGAATCAAACAGAATATTTAACTATTTAGAGCATTGGCAATTGGGTGATAAGCCAATTGTTAAAATGAGGAATTTGCTGATTTCACCAATTAATATGCGTTCTGCCTTATTGTGCTTGATAGAAAAAGAGATTCAAATAGCAAAAAAAGGATATGTCGCTTCCATTACAGTTAAATTAAATTCATTGACTGATACCATTCTGTTAGACGCATTATATAAGGCAGTTAAGGCTGGTGTAAAAGTGAATTTGATTATAAGAGGCATACTAACACTTAAGAATGTGAATGAAAAAAATGCAGGCAAAATCAATTCAATTAGTATTGTAGACCAGTATTTAGAACACGCAAGGGTGATTATTTTTAATAATAAAGGCAATCAAAAAGTATTTATCTCTAGTGCCGATTGGATGGTTAGGAATTTGGATCATAGAATCGAAGTTGCGGTTCCAATTGTTGATCCAGTGATTAAAAAAGAATTAATTGACATGATTCATATTCAATTAAAAGACAATCAGAAAGCAAGAATCTTAGATATAGATTTAAGCAATAAATATGTACCTTCGGAAAAAGCAACTCGTTTTAAATCTCAGGAGGAAACGTACAAATTTTTAAAAGGTAAAAGATAACATACATTGATTTTAGGAGCAATTGATATTGGCAGCAACGCTGCAAGGTTACTTATTTGCGAAGTCGTTAAGCATGGAACTGAAACAGAATTTAATAAATTAAATCTAATCCGTATTCCTTTAAGGCTCGGATTTGACGTATTTGAAAAAGGCTATATTGGATTCAGAAAAAAGAAGATGCTTTTAAATACTATTAATGCATTTAGTGCCTTAATGAAAGTCTATGAAGTAGATCATTATATTGCTTGCGCAACGAGTGCAATGAGAGACGCTAGTAACTCAAAAGAAATCATCAAAGAAATTAAAGCTGAAACAGGCGTAAAGGTGGAAGTCATATCGGGTGATTTAGAAGCCGAGATCATCTATGAAAATCATATTGCAGAACTATTAGACGCAAATAAAAGCTATTTATACATTGACGTAGGCGGAGGAAGCACAGAAGTAACTCTTTTTCATAAGTCTGCAGTTGCTTTTCAAAAATCTTTCAATATCGGCACTGTTCGTATTTTAACAAACAAAGTAGAGGATGCTGTTTGGGAAGATCTAAAGCAAACTTTAAAAGAAATTGGGAGGACCTATCCTAAAATGATTGCCATTGGTTCTGGAGGAAATATTAATAAAATATACTCCATGATTAATTCAAAAAATCTAAAGAGTATTCCTATTGAGGTCATCAGAGAATTCCATAGAGTTTTAGAACCAATGACTGTAGAAGAAAGGATGCACACTTATCTTTTAAAAAGAGATAGAGCAGATGTAATTGTTCCTGCCTTGAATATATATGCCTATACCATGAAATGGGCCAATATTGATGAAATTCACGTTCCTAAAATTGGATTGGCCGACGGCTTAATTAATCACTTGTACGAACAAGTGAAGTAATGTTGCTCCGGAATAATTTACTGCAACAAGATGAATGTACCGTGTAACTAAAGTGATTTAAAAGATTGGATCATCTCCATCGCCGTTACTGCAAACTCTTGACCTTTATTCATCTTATCAATTGCCGCTCTTTCATAAGCTAAAGCTTCATTCTGCGTGGTTAAAATACCAAAGATAACAGGGGTTGTTTTTGTTGCTGCAATGGTTGAAAAGCCTTGGGTCACATACTGACAAACATATTCGTAATGGTCTGTATCCCCTTTAATAATGGCACCAATCACCACCACACAATCGTATTGCTTGGTCTCAATAATTCGATTCGCAAACACCACAGTTTCCACTGCGCCAGCGCATTCAAAAACTTTATAAGCTTCATTTTTAGCATCTAATTCGTCTGTGCATCCAGCTAATAATAAATCTGTAATGTGGGCATTGAAATTTGCTTTGATAATGGCGATCATACTATAAGGTAATTTTATGATTGGCAATGGTTGCCTTGTCTTGTAAATATTTTTTATTTTCCTTGGTCACAAAAGGAGGTACTACAATTTGTTCAAATTGAAAGCCTGCATTTTGAATGGCTTCTATTTTATCTGGATTGTTAGTGATAAAAGAAAAATCATTCACACGCAAATGCTTTAGAATCGAAATGGCATCTTGGTAGTTTCTATCATCCACTGGAAGTCCTAAACTTAGATTTGCTTGGAAGGTATCTTCACCCTTATCCTGCAAATCATAAGCTGCAATTTTTTGACCAATCCCAATACCCCTTCCTTCCTGTCCCTTTAAATAAATTAAGTACCCGTGCTTATTTTTAGCAATCTGTTCTAAGGCATGATTTAATTGGGCTTTACAATCACAACGCACACTGCCAAAAACGTCACCAGTTAAGCATTCACTATGAAAACGTACGATTGGCTTATTGGATAATTCAGCATCCATTAACAACACAACATGTGATTCATTCGTGCTACTATTTTGAAAAACCAACGATTTAAATAATCCAAATTCAGTTGGTAGTTGTGCTTGTGATATAAGCGCAATGTTTGAGTCAGAAATTTCAGTTGATGGATGCTGATCAAAATTTTGTTCGACTGCAGTAAATTTTAAATCCTTCGAAAATGTTTTTCTGTATTCAATCAACTGTTCAATACTGATCATTTTTAGTTGATGTGTTTTCGCAAATTCAACTAAACCATTTCTTCTTAGCATATCTCCATCCTCGTCCATGATTTCACATATAATTGCAGCAGGTGCTAAATCAATGATTAAACATAAATCAACCGCAGCCTCGGTATGCCCTTTTCTAACTAGCAAACCACCCTCTTTTGCTACCACCGGAAATAAGTGTCCAGGTTTGATAAAATCAGACGGTTTTGCAAAAGTATTGACCACTTGACGCGCAGTAATAGCCCTTTCTTTTGCAGAGATACCTGTCGTGATGCCCAATGCAGGGATTGCATCTATAGAATCAAAAAATGCGGTGTGAAAAGGATCAGCGTGGTTAGAATAAACTGGCGCAATACCAATTTGCTTTGCAATGGTTTGATGCATTGCAATGCACACCAAGCCTCTTGCATATTTTGCGCAAAAATTAATTTTTTCTTGCGTTGCAAAGCTTGCAGGGAAAACAATATCCCCTTCATTTTCTCTGTCTTCGTCATCTACCAATATAATTGGTTCCCCTAATTTAAAAGCATTTAAAGCTTCCTGCACATGATCAAACATTACACATTTCTTTTTAGAAGTAATTGTTCAGTATATTTTGCTAAAATATCAAATTCAATATTGACCATACTTTCAACCGAAAGTTGATTGATATTGGTCTTGTCTAGCGTGGTTGGAATAATGCAAAGCTCAATCAGCTGATCTCGCACCTCATTGATTGTAAGACTTACTCCATTGATTGCAATAGACCCTTTATAAACAATATATTTTGCAAATTGTTCAGGCACTTGAATGGTTAAAAACCAAGCAGTAGGGGTGATTTTGATTTCAGTGACTTTAGCTGTTGCATCCACATGACCTAATACATAATGACCCCCTAAGTAGCCATTTGGCTGCATTGGTAATTCGGTATTCACGGTATCCCCTGTCTTATAATTTCTGATGGTTGTTTTTGCAATCGATTCTGTAGAAACAAAAAAATACATATTATCCTGCTCTACTTTGGTCACAGTTAGGCATGCGCCATCTATTGCCACGCTATCTCCTAGTTGAACAATGGCAGCAAATTGAGCCATATTGATTACTAGTTCCCATCCATCTTCGGATGGAGTAATTGCATGTATTTTCCCTTTCTGTACAATGCCTGTAAACATATGCGATAGTTTGAGTAATTTTGAATTGCAAAGATAAATCAATGAATAAGAAAGAGGCTATAGATTACTGTATTAATTTAGCTAAATCTGCAAATGAAAACGAAATACGGCCAAATCCTTTTGTAGGTGCTGTTTTATTGGATGAAGCGAATCAGATCATTGGTGAAGGATTTCATCAAAAACTAGGGGGACCCCATGCCGAGGTCTTTGCGATTGAGCAGGCACTCCAAAAAACAACAGACCTTAGTCAGGCCACCATCTATATTAGCTTAGAGCCTTGTTCTCATTTTGGAAAAACGCCTCCTTGTTGTGATTTAATTATAAAGCATGGTATAAAAAAAGTGATCATAGCGAGCTTAGACCCCAATCCCAAAGTTGAAAGTGTCGAAAAGCTAAGACTAGCAGGTATTGAAGTTGAAATAATCAATGATCCTTCTGCAATAACATTAAACAAAAGGTTTTTTACACAACACATAAAACTGCGTCCCTACTTCCTATTAAAAACTGCTAGTACAATTGACGGTAAAATTGCAGATCGGAATAATCATAGTAAATGGATAAGCAATGAAGATTCGAGGCAATTTGTACATGCTCAATTGCGATCAAACACAGATGCCATTTTAACTTCCTATAAAACAATTCTACAAGACGATGCAAGTTTCACTATTAGGATAGAGGGTGAACCAATTAAAGAAACAAACCTTATCATAATTGATAAAGAACTTACTTTTTTAAATACAGAATATAATAAACTACCCATTTTTTATAATCGAACAAACACAAAAATTTACTTCATTACTGATAAAAAAAATACACCGGTCAATGCTAGTTCAATTGAATTGATTGAAGGTGATTTTAATAATGAAGGTTTGATTTTTAGCTCTATTACTGCTCAATTGATGGAAAAAGGATTCTACTCAATCCTGGCTGAAGGTGGGCAAAAATTAAATGCAAGTTTAATTGATCAAAATATGGCAGATGAATTGTACTGGTTTATCGCCCCAAAGTTGTTGAATGATCAACAGGCAATACCGATGTTAGGAATAGATAAAGCAAATCACCTAGATAATGCTTATCGCCTTGAATTAGTTGATATGAAAAGATTTCAAGAAGACATACTTTTACACTATTTCATAAAACAGCCCTTAGATTAGTCTAGACATTAAAGCTGCATTGGTATTTCCATTAACAATATTTCTGCATGATCTGTTAATGCTTTAACCTCAAATGAATCATTGATAGCGTCTATTTCAGTTATGCCTAGTGCGTCTCTTTCTTCTAATTTTTGAGCAGCAACTTCAAATGCGCCATATAACACAAACGCATAAATCCCATTACCTTCTTTTTTTAAATTATAGGTTGTAGTAAAGTCAAGATCAAATTTGCCAATATGAAACCAGGCGTCTTGATGAATCCACACACCAGCATCATCTGGATTTGGAGAAAGTATTTGTTGTAAAGTATTGATTCTATTTACAGGATCCAATGTGATTTGATCATAACGAGGTGTTACATTCTTTTTATTAGGCATCACCCAAATTTGTAAAAATTTAACAGGCTTGTCTTTATTGTGGTTGAACTCACTATGCTTAACACCGGTGCCTGCACTCATCACTTGGATGTCTCCGTGTTTGATGACTGTTTGATTGCCCATGCTATCCTCGTGTGCTAAATCACCTTCCAACGGAATAGAAATGATTTCCATATTGTCATGCGGATGTAATCCAAAGCCCATACCTGCAGTTACAAAGTCATCATTCAATACACGAAGTACACCAAAATGTATTTTTTCAGGATTGTAATAATTGGCAAAACTAAAACTGTGCTTGCTATGTAACCAACCATGGTTGGCATCTCCTCTTGAACCTGCGGTATGTAATACAGTTCGCATATAAAACTTTTCAATGTTTGAACATCAAAATTAAGCATTTTCTAGGATAAAAACCAAGGCGCCAGTGATAAATCCTATAAATGCCACCCAGCTAATGTTTTTAAGGTACCAAAAGAAGTCAATTTTTTCGATGCCCATCACAGCTACTCCAGCTGCTGAGCCTATAATTAAAACCGAACCTCCAGTCCCTGCAGTATAGGCCAAGAATTCCCAAAAATAATGGTCTGTCGGGTAGATATCCAAACTGTACATGCTTTGTAAAGCGGCTACCAACGGTACATTATCTAAAATAGATGACAATAAACCAATGAGGATTGCAATGATTTTAATATTACCAATCGTTTGGTCTAAATAGGTGGCGGCATCTTTTAGCAATCCCACTTGTTCTAATGCAGCAATACTCATTAGGATTCCAAAAAAGAAAAGTATACTAGGCGTATCTATTTTTCGAATCGCGTGGTTAACAGAAAGATTTCCTTTCTCCTCTATGTCTTTTTTACTATGTAATAATTCAGTCAATACCCACATGATTCCTAAGCTTAATAACATGCCCATATAGGGTGGTAAATGTGTAATCGTTTTGAAAACGGGGACAAATAAAAGACAGGCGATACCTATGAAAAAAACCAAATTACGATCGAACGCACTTGAAAGTGCATTTAAATTCTTTTCGCTTTTTTCGAATAAATCTATCTTCCCTTTGATACGATAATTAATTATAATAGTAGGGACTACCATACAAGTTAAACTTGCTAAAAATGTTTCTTTAATAATATTTAATGGCGTCACTTGCTGGCCAATCCATAACATAGTCGTGGTAACATCCCCTATGGGACTCCATGCTCCACCTGCATTTGAGGAGATGATCACTAAACCTAGTAATTGCCATTTAACCTGTTTTTCTTTCACTAATTTATTGATAATGGATATCATCACTATGGTACTTGTTAAATTATCAAGGACTGCAGAAAGAAAAAATGTAATGATTGAAATGGTCCAAATAAATTTTGTCTTATTGGTTGTTTTTATTTTTTCAGTGATATTTTGAAAGCCATCGTGTGCATCTATCAGTTCGACAATCGTCATGGCACCTAAAAGGAAAAAAACAATTTCAGCAATACTACTTAGGTGATGGCTAAGCGAATCCAACGATGCATCTTTAGACGCAGGATTTAAAACTAAAATCGTCCAACAAAGTACAGCCGTGATCAATGCTATAGCTGATTTATTAATATGGATAGAATGTTCTAAAGTAATTAAAAGATACCCGACAAAAAATATAGTTAGCAATAATAAGATCATAATAAATTGATTTAATCTTATTTATAATTTTATAAAAAATATAAATAATGAACATAAACAAAACCATATTAAGGTTACTTAGGATGGTCATGTAAATTAACCAAATATGGTTAAATTTGCAGGTATTAAAGCTTAATTTAAGAAAAGATCCCATTTTTCGGGATGCACTGAAACAAATGGAAAAAATAAACATATCAAGATCACTCTATAAACTTTTCCGTCTATTAAGACTTGATGGAAAAGAAATTACCGCCTTGTATTTACTGTCAATTCTTTCCGGATTGATCCAACTCTCCCTGCCATTAGGTATTCAGGCCATCATCAACTTTGCGATTGTGGCCACAGGACGAAAACAACTCCCAGCCTCTATGTGGGTACTCATTCTTTTAGTCGTATTGGGTGTGCTATTTACTGGAATGTTGAAAATCAACCAAATGAAGATTGTGGAGAAAATTCAACAAAAGATTTTCACCAGATTCTCTTTTGAATTTTCTTATAGAATTCCAAAGCTGAATGTAATATCCATTGACCAATACCATTTACCTGAATTGGTCAATCGTTTTTTTGATATTCCTACTTTACAAAAAAGTTTGGCAAAATTATTACTTGATATTCCAACCGCAGTCATTCAATTATGTTTTGGATTAATCTTATTAGCATTTTATAATTCAGTGTTCATTGTATTTGGTATCATTCTACTTGTTGTATTGTACTTGATATTGTATATCTCTTCTCCAAAAGGGTTTGAAGCGTCATTAGAGGAAAGTAATTATAAATATGATCTAGGAGGTTGGGTACAAGAAATAGCAAGAGGTATCAAAACTTTTAAATTTTTTAATTCATTCAATCTACATTTAGAAAAGACAAATCATTTATTAGAAGGCTATTTACATTCCAGAAATAGACATTTCCAAATTTTAAAATTACAATATTGGTCTCTAGTTGTTTTTAAAATACTCATCACTGCAGCTATGTTGATTGTGGGAGGTATTTTATTAATACGTCAAGAAATTAATATTGGACAATTTATAGCAGCAGAGATCATCATTTTAACCATCATGAATGCGGTTGAAAAATTAATTGTGAGCTTGGAGACGGTGTATGACTTACTAACTAGCGTAGAGAAAATAAATAAAATAACTGAAAAGCCAATTGAAGAAGAGGGCAGTTACGAATTTGTTAAAAAACAAGGTATTGAAATTGAAGCCAAAAATTTAAGCTTTGGTTTTGAAAAAACGCCTATCCTTAAAAATATTAGCTTTCTTATAAAACCAGGGCAAAAAGTAGCTATCACAGGAGATGGCGACTCTGGTAAAACAGTTTTATTAAGAATGCTTACGGGTGTTTTCCAAGATTTTGAAGGTGATTTAAGTTTTGACCAAGTTCCTATCAATAACTATAACTTAAATACCTTAAGAAATAATATTGGCATCTATATGCAAAAGCAAGATATCTTCTCTGCAAGTTTATGGGAGAATATCACGCTAGGCAACAAGGAAGTTAAAGAACAAGATGTATTAGATACTTTCAAAATCGTTGGTTTAGATAATTTTTATAAAAGTTTAAGCAAGGGATTTGATACCCATTTAGAACCAACTGGAAAGCAGCTTAGTTCATCAAGTGTTCAAAAGCTATTGATTGCTAGGTCTTTGCTTAATCAACCAGCATTGTTGTTATTGGATGAACCAATGAAGCTGATCGCAGCCGATGATAAGCAATATCTGAAGAATTATTTTTTTGGCCTTAAGGATGTCACCATCATTTTTACAACAAATGATCCAGCGCTAATTGCTAAATGTGATATGGTCATTCACCTTGATAAAGGGCAGATTCAATCGATTCAAAATACAAATGTTCCAAATTAGAATTGCATGAAAAAAGAAATTGATACTATAGACGAAGAAACTGGTAAAAAATATTCTGCATATAATTCAATTTATAGTGTAGATATTGAGAGCAGAATTAAAAATATTTTCTGGGGATTATTTTTTGTACTCGTATTTATTTTGTTTGTGCCCTGGACTCAGAATATCAATACCTCAGGTATTGTAACAACGCAGTTTCAAGAACAAAGACCTCAACAAATTAATAGTATCATACCTGGTAAGATCATTAAATGGTGGGTGAAAGAAGGTGATTTTGTTCAAAAAGGAGATACCATTGTTGAATTAGCAGATACCAAGGATGATTATTTGGATCCAAGATTAATTGAAAGAACAAATGATCAATTAACTGCTAAAAAACAAAAGGTAGACTTCTATGATAGTAAAATTACCAATATCAACGGTCAGCTCGTTGCCATTGAAGCTGGCTTTAAACTACAGGAAGCTGCCATTAAAAATAAAATACAACAATTAGAAAGAAAGATATTAATTGATAGCGCAGAATTATCTGCGGCTAAAATTGATTTAGAAGTGGGTACGAATCAATACAATCGTGCAGGAAAAATGTTGAACGATGGTATTATTTCATTGGTGGATTATGAAAGAAGAACGCAAAGTTTTAATAAGGCGAAAGCAGGATTTCAAGAAAAGCAACAAAAATTCTTAAATACAAAACAAGATGTTTTAATTGCAAGAATCGATTTAAATTCCCTTAAACAAGAAGTGAATGATAAACTATTTAAGTTGAAGGGAGATATTGCCAACTCCAATACAGAAAAGAGTACTGTGATTGCTGAAGTGGCAAAAAATGAAAATGAATTAAGCAACTACCGTATTCGTGGTAGTCAAAAATGGTTACTTGCTCCACAAACTGGACAAATCATTAAGGCAAAGAAGGCAGGTATCAATGAAATTGTGAAAGAAGGAGAGATGATTGTAGAGATTGTACCTAATAGTTTCAAATATGCCGTAGAATTATTTGTAAAGCCAATGGACTTGGCGCTTATCAATAAAGGACAGGATGTACGTTTACAATTTGATGGTTACCCGGCTATTGTATTCTCTGGATGGCCCAACTCAAGCTATGGTACTTTTGCAGGAAAAATTAGCGCGATAGAAACCAATAGAAACGAAAATGGTCAATTTAGAGTATTGATCATTCCAGATATGACAGAAAAAAATTGGCCATCCAATTTAAAAATTGGAACTGGCGCTCAAGGATTCGCACTACTTAATGATGTGCCAATTTGGTATGAATTATGGCGTCAATTAAATGGATTCCCTCCTGATTTTTATACCATTGAAATAAAAGGAAAAGACATAAAAACAAATGAAAAGAAGTAAACTGTTCTTATTTCAAATCCTTTTATTTATATCCAGTGTATCGTTTAGCCAAAATACATTGAGTATTAGCAATACATTTGAATTAATTAATCAATTCCATCCCATTGCCAAGCAGGCAGGGCTTAAAATTGATCTTTCAAAAGCAAGTCTATTAAGTACAAGGGGCGCTTTTGATCCTGCTTTTTATATTGCGAATGATCAGAAAACTTTTGATGGTAAAAACTATTTTTTTTATTCTAATCCTGAATTGAAAATCCCAACCTGGTATGGGATTGAAATCAAAGGTGGATTAGAAAATAATTATGGTGATAAACTAAGTGCCGAAAATACATTTGGTAAAAGTAGTTATGTAGGAATTTCTATTCCGCTATTGAAAGACTTAATCATTGACAAAAGAAGAACTGACTTGGCTCAAAGTAAAATTTTGGTGAATTTAACCCAAGCGGAAAGGCAATTAGTTGTGAATGACTTGTATTTAGACGGCGCAAGTTCATTTTGGTCTTGGACTTATGCTTATCAAAAACAAAAATTATTTACTGAGGTTTTAGATAAAACAAAAGATAGACTTGAATTTATAAAGCAATCCTATCAAGCAGGAGACCGAGCCGCAATTGATACCGTAGAGGGAGTGGTGCAATATCAGAATATACTCAACCTACAGACACAGGCTTGGGCAGACTTGATTGAAGAACAAAGTAAACTAAGTAATTTTTTATGGGATCAAAATGAATTGCCATATGAGCTAACCGAAAGTATTCAACCAGATAGCAGTTGGATGAAGGCAGATATAGACGCATTTACTGTACCAGCTTTAGTAACTGTGATTGAAGAAGCCAATCAAATACATCCAAAACTTAAAATGTTGGCTTTCAAGTCGGATATACTTCAAATTGATAAGCTATATAAAACACAAAATTTATTGCCTACTCTTAGGGTCAATTATAATTTCTTAAATAAGGGCTATGAATTTACAAACCCATTGAATACAGCTTTATACAATAATAATTATAAAGCTGGCTTGCAATTTGGTATGCCATTGTTTTTAAGACAAGCAAGAGGTGACTTAAAACAAGCTAAAATTAAAATTGAACAGCAAGATTTAGAAATTGGACAAACAAGGCTTGAAATAGAAAATAAAATTAAAACCTATTACGCAGCTTTAAATGCATTTAGGAATCAGTATAAAATCAATTTAAAGAGTATTGATAATACAAAAAGATTGTTAGATGTTGAATTAGAAAGATTTGAAATTGGCGAGAGTAGTCTCTTTTTAGTGAACAATAGAGAAATAAGATATATAGAAGTTGTGTTAAAAGGATATGAACTCAAAACGAAGTTCTTAAAAACACTTATAGCATTGAATTGGGCTAAGGGAAGCATATTCTAAATTAAAATTCCAGTGAATAACTAGATTATAGATAGAGCGCAATTAACTTATCAAATCAATTTTATATTCTACTGCAGCATCCCAATGAATCATCGCATTGATGCATTTAAATTTTTGAAAATTTGGGAGTTCATCTACATGCAATGCTTTAGTAATGATAATACCCTCCTGAATTAATTTTGCGCGTTGCGTACCTTCTAATAATGGCGAATGAGGCGTGTACCAATTTGCCCCATCGTAAAATACAATATTGGTATAAGAGCAGTCCTTAATGAATCCAGCATCATGCATCATCATTTCGTCTTTACCAGATTGCGCTAAGGCTTCATTGATCCAATCTCTATTTGCATATTTATAATCGTAACGATGGCCTTTTATATCCACTAAGGCAAAATCATTAATTTGCCTATATTGATAAGGATTGCATTTGGCTTCATAGTTGCTATTAAGATCATAGGAAATTCTGAGTTTAAATAAACCAAGCTTAGGTAAAACTAATTCCTGCACAATCGTCGTTAATTCAATGCTGTTATGGGATGCATCAAAGGAACTTAAGGTTTTATGGATCCTAGCCTGATGAAAGTTTAAGTTTTCAGCAATGCCATCATTAATGCGTATGCTCTCAAAAAACTGGGACATATACTTTATTAATCATTTCTTGGTATTCAGATGCCATATCACTTTGAAAAGTAATACCGCCACCACTATGGTATACTTGGTCGGCACCAAGGTAACGAATCAGCACACAACTATCTAGGTTCACGCCATCAAAATAGCCAGCAATGCCCGTATAATAGCCGCGGTCTGTTCCCTCAATGGATGCAATCAATTCGGCTGTTTTCTTTTTAGGTGCGCCGGATACCGATCCTGCTGGCAATAAGTCATATAAAATACTGCCAATCCTAGATGCATAATCAGGTGGCAATTCGCCTTGTATTGCTGAACTCACTTGACCAATCTTGCCGTTTTGCGTAGGAATTTCTTCGTAGTACCTAAAATTAGTGACCCGCACTTTGGAAGCTACCCTACTTAAATCATTCCTTAATAAATCTACAATCGTAGCATGCTCGGCTAATTCTTTGGAGTCATTGAGTAGTAATTCTTTTGCATTGGGTAAACTTGCATCAATGGTGCCTTTCATTGGAAAAGTTGAAATCATACCCGATTCTATTTGTATGAATGTTTCGGGAGAGAAAGCAATGAAATCATTTTTTAACCAAACCACATATTTAGATTTTGCATGATCAAAATAAGTTTGAAAATGGACTGTATTTTGGACCGGTGTGGGGATGGTTAAATTCATCAAAAAACTATCTCCTTTGTGCAATGCGTCCATGACTTGATTGAACTTATGCTGATAGTCGGAAATTGTGATAGGATGCTTTTTTATAAGACTATGCTCAACAAGATTTACATCCTTATTAACAATAGCTGAAAATGGTTCGTCTATTATTGTAGCATTCTGAAGCTCCTTTTTTGCCGAACTAGCTTTTGTAAATTTATACTGAAACCAATCAGGACAATCATCTACAGGCCAAGCCAGCGGTTTTTTTTGTTCAAAATCAATGAGAAAAACAAAGGGCTTTTTTTCACGCCCCCATTGATTTAATTGTTCAACAAAGTCCATTTATAAGGTATTATAGTATTTGACTAGGTAAATTTTCTTCTTTAAATTTAGTTCATGTTTTTAATTAAAAGTTAAAAAAACAATATAAGTTAAATAAATCTTACATTTAAAAAATAAAACTCCCTAACATGAAACATTTATTGAATGATTTATTTTTTTGTAGCCTCTTGTTAATTGGCCATTTAAGTCAAGCTCAAACTTTAAATAATTTTAGTTTGAAAGATATAGGTCAATCTGTTATTCTTACAATGGACGGCAATGGCAAAATGGTGAATCTTGGGGTAGATATGGAAAATTATGGATCTCCATATTTTGATCCGGAGTTTTTACCAGCAAATATTGTATTGGCAACTGGTCAACGCTATGAAAATGTACTTATAAAAATAAATTTACTAAGCAATGAAGTGATTTATAAAACACCCGAAGGAAAAGAACTTGCTGTATTACCAGCCATCAAGCAAGTGGAGTTGAATCAAAATGGTAAAATAGTTTTTTTTGAATACGGTTTTCCTGTTTTTGAAAAACAAAATCAAAAAACAATTTATCAAGTACTTTCAAAAGGTAAAGTGAGTTTGCTCAAATATTTTTTCATTCAAGTAACAGAAGCAAAACCATATAGTAGTGCAACCATGTTAAGAACCATTGAGCAGTTTCCTAGATTATTCTTGTATGATCAATCAATGAGTTTGAAAAAAGCACCAAAGTCAAATGAGGATTTATTAAATCTCTATGAAGCAGATGCAAAAAAGATTTATAATATTCTTCAAAAAAATAATTTGAAAATAAAGAAGGAAGAGGACTTTATAAAATGTATTGCTACATTGAACGAAAACTAGACCAGCCCTATTTTAAAATATCTCTAATGATTTTTAAATGATGCTGGGTATGAATGGCTAGAAATTTGATTGTTTGTTTTTTATTAAGCTGTCCAAAAAATGGATGCATAAAATATTGGTTAGCCTCGCAATCTTTTAAATAAGTAATAGCCTGATAAGTATTTTTTAAACTTTCTTGTAATAAATCAACTGTAATTTCTTCAGAAGGAATTACCACTTTAGGTGCTTTAGCTTTACCTCTTGGGATGGTCTTTGTCAAAAAGACAACAAAACGCTTTACATTAAATTTACTTTTATACAGCTTAGGTTCTGACTGGGCTACGGTCGCTGTAATTTGCTTAATCACTAATAAGCTATGTTCAATATGCCAACCAACGGAAACCTCCGATATGGCTTTATTGGATTGGTTGTAATCAGCAATATAATTTGCTAATTCAGGCATGATGGCATCTATATTTTTCATAGTAGACTAAATAAAAATTTATAAAAATAAGATGAAGTTAGTTTAACAAATTAAAATTCAATGATAAACCCAATGGTAGGGATTAAAGTGCCTTCGGCATTTTCTAACAAATAAGGAATTGCATTGCTGCCATTTGTTTGCACAGGTTTGCCATTGGTACTTACGAAGCGAGTATTATCATCTGTTCTTTTAAATGTATACTGAGGAGATCCAGTACTTTTAGACGCATAAAAATTTTGGATATCGATGTAAAAATCAAAAGTGGTTTTTTTATAGTTCCATTTTTTATCCAAACGAATGTCTCCTGAATGAAATGCTTTTAATCTTAAAGTATTTACTTGGTCGTAATCAAATACGCCCGATCCCAGTGTTAAAAAGTTCAATCTACTTTGCTCCAAATTATATGGTGTATATGGCGCAGCTCCTTGATATCTGAATTTAACACCAAGCTCCCAATTCTTTGGAAGCTTATAGCCTACAGTTGTACTGATTAAATGTCTGTTATCCCAGCTTGCAGGTTTTAATTTTTTATCGAGACCTGAAAATTCACTCCAGTATAGAGTATAACTAAACACACCAAAGAATTTTTCAGTCAATTTTTGTTGTGCAAAAAACTCAAAACCATAGGCCCTTCCAGTACCATCTTGTTGGATAGGTTCGTTGCCGATTGCGCCAAATTCGATCCCTTTGTTGGCTAAACTAATTTCGTCTAATACACTTACTGGATAATTTTTATACCCTTTATAAAATCCTTCAAAGGTGAAACGAGTTGTACTCGAAGGCAGGTATTCAAATCCAGCAACATAGTGGTTAGACTGAATGTACTTTCCAGGATTGGTGAATCCATTATTGGTATAAGCCAATTGCGTATAACTTGGCAGTCGATAATAGGTACCATAACTTGCACTAAAATTCCATGCATTGCTTAATGCATAACTTAAACTAATTCTTGGACTCAATTGATCTAAAGGATTTTGACTACTTGACTCAAAGCTATTCGCATCTGCTCTTATCCCTGTGCTAACAGCCAGGCGATCATCCAATAATCTTGTACCTAATTGTACAAACCCGCCATACCTTAAAAAATTAACTCCAGTGTTGGTATTAAATGTAATTGCGTCTTGTATTGTTTTGCCAGCACTGTCTTTTAAAGCAGGTCTGAATAATTGATAAAACGCATTGTCAAATTGAACATACTGTGCCACTAATCCATAACTTAAACTAATATTATTACTATTTTTTGTGACATCGAATCTTAATTTATTTTCTGTTTCGTTGCTTCTAATTTGATAGGTGCGCGTTGCGTCAGAAGGTTTTTCATTGTCCTCGTATCTATCTGCTTGATTGTCTAATGTGTTTCTGCTGATAGATAAATTCCAATACCCATCTTGAATTAATTTTTTCAAAGCAATACCAAGTGTGTAGTTCCACTGGTTCACCATAGGATTATTATTGATTGCGAATAATTTTTCTGGCGTCGCTTCCCTAGGTACTGCATATCTAAATTCATCAATCGCAGCAAGTCCAAGTGTGGTCAAAGTTGTTTTATCGTCAATTTTTGTAGTGGTCTTAAATTGATAATCCCAATAGTTGGGACGTATAGGCAGATCCAGTGCTTTGAATAATAATTCTAAATAACTTCTTCTGACAGAAGCTAAGAAAGTTGTTTTTTTAGAGATAGGTCCATCTAAAGTGGCAGCCACTTCTGTACCACTCATTCTAAAATTACCTTGTAATTTATTGGCGTTGCCGTTTTTTTGACGAAACTGAAAAACACTACTCAATGTATTGTCATATCTGGCATCAAATGCAGAAGTGCTCAATTTAACATCCTGAATAAAACTCACGTTCAATATTCCTTGAGGACCACCACCACTTCCTTGCGTACTAAAGTGATTGATAATTGGTACTTCAATCCCATCTAGATAAAAAACGTTTTCACTTGGTGCGCCGCCTCTAATAATAATATCATTTCTAAAAGTACCGCCTGCTGCGCCACCGCCTACACCTGGTAGGGATTGAATCACTTTACTAATATCAAAATTACCTCCTGGGTTGGCTTTGATATCCTCGGCGGTTAGTCTTTGAATACTCAATGGACTCTCTAAAGTAGTTGCTTTTGCTGTATTGCGTCTACTTGAAACGGTCACTGCATTCAATACATTAATTGCAGGTTCAAGTTCAATAGTGAAAGTGTTTTCATTACCCGATGTGACTATCACGTTGGTGAGTAACTTATCTTGTATACCAAGGCCAGAAATTTTAATGGCATAGGTCCCAGGCAAAAGACTAGTAAACCTAAATGCACCATTGCTGTCTGAGATCATTTTTTCACCACTTGGCGTTAATGACACCAAAAGTCCTGCCGCATTTTGTTGGGTTTTTCGATTCACCAATACACCGCTCAACTTACCTGTATTTTGAGCTGTCCCTTGCGCATTTGCAAGATGGATACCAAAAACGACCAATAACCCTGCAAAAACCATTTTAAACCATTGCATATACTTCATTATTTGAATTCATATATAAAACAATGAAAGCAAGGGTTTTGTTTACTGTTTAGTGAAAATATTAGATCTTTTTTGCAACATGGTCTAAAACCATAAAAGCAGTCTCGGCCATCAGGTTCCCCTTATTATCGAGTAAAGGATTCACTTCGGTCAATTCAATACAAACAAGTTTGTTGGATAAAAACAATTGATCAAAAATGCCTACAATTTCTTCGGCAAAAAAGCCAATTGGCACTGGAGTACCAGTACCGGTAGAAACATGATCGCAGTCCATAGAATCCACATCAAAGGAAATATAAATGCTATCGCAATCTTGTAATTGTTCTACTGCCTCTTTCACGCAAACCTCTAGTCCACGGAATCTTAATTCTTCTACCTTATAACATGATACTTCCTGTTTATCAATGATATGCGCTTCGGCAGATTCAAAATCTCTCAATCCAAAATAAATTAAATCGGAGGGGTTTAATTTTTTATCGGGCGTGCCTACACTTTTTAAATTATTCCAATGTAACAATGTGGCAGCATTTGGTTCGTTGATTTTACAATCAAGGTTATCTTCTTGAAGGGCAGCAGCTAAAGGCATCCCATGAATATTTCCGGAGGGAGATGTGAAAGGAGAATGTAAATCGGCATGCGCATCAATCCAAATAACACCGAGTCTTTTTTCTGGATTTGCTGCTTTGATGCCGCTGATAGTTCCTAATGCAGAGGAGTGATCGCCAGATAATACGATTGGGAAAAATCCAGTACTAATAGTTGTTCTAACGACATCTGAAACCCTCTGGCATTGCTCTACTACATGCTCAATTCTTTTTGCAAAATTATTATTGTTTTTATTGTAGATGGTTTCGTTATGTGTTTCAACGTCTACAAATAAATGGCGGTGAAAGAAATCATTATTTTGATTGATTGCTGCAATTTCAATGGCATCTATACCTAAATCAGATCCTCTTGTTCCAGCCCCAATATCAGATCTATTTTTAATTAATTTAATTGTCATAAAATTTAATTTTTCATTTATACTTAGTCATTCAAAATTATCGAATATAAATGGTACGAGAAATACTAACTAGTTTAATATCATTCCCAATGGCTATTCTGCCTAAACGATAAGGGAAATTGGTGCCATCGGAAAATTCAAAAATAAAATTAAATACCCCAATAAAATCATCCACAGAGCGGGACTTAAAAGTAAAATTGATTAAACTACTTGTGATGGCTAATTTATCTATCTTCTTATCAATCAAATCCATTTGCACCGTCCTCACATCTCCTGTTTCCATACTACCTAAAAGCATATGTGTCGCATACTTTTCCTTCAGCTTGGTTGGTTTTAAACTAATATCAATTGAAGAAGCAAAAAGCAATGGGTCTTGAATATCATTGATATCCATTGTGATTCGGGTTAAATAAATTTGTTTTTGAGATGAATCTGACTGCGCCACTGCAAAAAAAGATAAAAAAACAAGGAAGAAAGTGCTGTACAATTTCATAAAGAGGCATTATACATTAAAGTTACCCGAAAAATGCATTTAACCTACAATTAGAAGCATTAAATTAGTGGTATGAAAAAACTGTTTACAGCCAATTGCATCTTCATTTTAGTTCTACTAGGCATGCAAGCCATTGCAGGCAATGTGGATACAATACAAATTCAAAGTAGCTATCTTAAAAAAGCGACAAAATTCGTTGTAATACAGCCAAGTAATCAAGGTCAACAGCGTAATCAACTCAATACCCAAGCGCGCTATCCAGTGGTGTACCTTCTGAATGGTTATGATGGGAATTACGCACAATGGACTAAAACTGCACCGCAATTAGCAAAAACTGCCGATGACTTAAAAATGATTTTTGTGTATCCTGATGGTGGAAAAAGTAGTTGGTACTTTGATAGTCCAACAGATAGTAGCATGCAATATGAATCCTATATCATTAAAGAGTTGGTACCTTATGTAGACGCAAATTTCCCAACAAAAGCAAACCCCAAGTCAAGGGCGATCACAGGACTCAGCATGGGTGGGCATGGTGGATTATACCTTGCAATAAGACATTCCGATGTATTTGGTGCTGCAGGAAGTACATCAGGTGGATTTGATTTTAGACCTTTCCCAAAAAGTTGGAATCTCCCAAATATACTTGGCGAATATGAAACCAATCAAGCAAGATGGTATGATTATACTGTGATGCGCCAAGTTGAATTGCTTACAAATAAGCAATTAGCAATCATTTTTGATTGTGGGGTGGATGATATTTTTATAACAGTGAATCGTGCGTTGCATGAAAAACTTTTACAATTAAAAATTGATCATGATTATATAGAACGTTCGGGTGGACACAATCATCCCTATTGGCGAAGTAGTATCGATTTTCAGATGCTATTCTTTCACCAATTTTTTCAAAAAAATTAATAAGCGTAAAGCTTTATGCTAGGAATCTATGGCGGGTGGATTCGTCTGGTATCCTACAGGTTTCCCTTTTGCCAAACAGTGTATACCTATTTTTTGCAACAAGATCATACCCAAAGTCACGTATGAATTTTGGAATAAACTTTAATCCCATAAATAATCTTGGCCAACCCTTTAAATGCATTGCAATTTGAATGACAGCATCTGTTTTAGTATACACTTTATCATTATCAATTAAAATCACTGATGCGCTTGCTTTTTGGTCTAATTTAAATTGATGTAAAATATTGATTCCTGCAGTGGATTGTGATGGTGCAAATTGAAAATGCGCATCTTGATCGTACTTTAAAATAATATTAACCGTACGATTACAAAAATTACAAACTCCATCAAATAAAATAATCGGCATAAAATTCTTTGATTGTGTCAATACTAACTATTAAAACTATCTTCTTTTTTTAAAACCAGCGCTCTTTTTTTGCTTAGGATTGTATTCTGGTGTTGGACCAAACATCTCGGGCACGGTACCTTTGAATACAGGTGCACCTAATAATTCTTCGATCAATGCAAACTTAGATTGTTCTTTTTCACTCACAAGTGTAAAAGCAGTTCCTGTCGTTGCAGCTCGGGCAGTTCTTCCAATGCGGTGGATATAATCCTCTCCATCATTAGGGACATCATAATTAATCACCAGATCAATGTCTTCGATATCAATGCCTCTACTTAAAATATCTGTGGCGACTAAAATATTGGTTTTGCCATTTCTGTAATCTTGCAGGTATTGCTCTCTGCTTTTTTGGTCTAAATCGGAATGTATTTCTTCTGCAGCTAATCTTGCTGATTTTAAAATAGTCGTTAAATCTTTTACGTTTTGTTTTTTAGAACAAAATACAATCACTTTTGAAAAGCGCTTAGAACCAAGCATGTCTTTAATGATACCCGCTTTTTGCTGTTCATAAACAATAAATGCTTTTTGAACAATTTGTTCTGGTGGTTTTGAAATTGCAATATTAATCTCCACCGGATTGTTTAATATTTTATTCGCAAGTGCACGCATTTTTTGCGGCATCGTTGCAGAAAATAGTAAGTTCTGTCTTTCTGCAGGTAAGTAAGTAATGATTTTAGCAATGTCATCCGAAAATCCCATATCCAACATTCTATCTGCCTCGTCTAAGACTAAGTATTTCAATCCTTTCAATTTCACGTAGCCCATATTCAAATGCGCAATCATCCTACCGGGTGTACAAACCACAATATCCGCTCCAGAGGTCAATGCTTTTTTCTCTGCTGCAAAAGAATTACCATCACCTCCTCCATATACTGCGATAGAACTCACGTCTGTAAAATAAGCAAGCCCTTCTAATCCTTCTGCTATTTGAATGGCCAACTCTCGTGTAGGCACAATCACCAAAGCATTGATATCACCAGCATGATGCGGTGAAGTCAAAAGACGATGTAATAATGGTAGTAAAAATGCGGCTGTTTTTCCTGTACCTGTTTGCGCTGCGGCTATAATATCCTTCCCTTCTAAAATTGGAACCATTACCTGTTGTTGCACCGGCGTAGCTGTTTCGTAACCCATGGCGTCAATGCCGTCTAAAATACGCTGATCCAGCCCTAAATCTATAAACTTCAAAATGTATAATTTAAGAACAAAGGTAGCCTATAATTTTTCAAATAGCAGGTTCAATATTCTTGGTATCTGGCTTCTATCTGCGTCATCAAATTGTTCGTCTAATTGAATCAATTGAAAGCCCGAAGTATTTGCAGCTTGGATAAAATCTGTTACATGATGATTAAAGCAGGTCACAACATGCGTACCTGACTCGGTTTCAAATCTTGCTTTAGAGCCAGCATATTGTTTAAAGGGATGCAATTCACCAATATAAACATGACTACCCACGGCAGTCACCTTTGCTAATTTTTGAAAAACAGCATTCAGGTCTTCGATATGTTCGAGCATTAAACTAAAGGTAACAAGGTCATAAGTATGCTTTGCAAAAGTCCAGTCCTTTGTGATATCAACTTCGATAAAATTTACTTTATCCGACTGGATTTTATTTTTTGCAATTTCAAGCATGCCCTTAGATAAATCAATGGCAGTGATTTGATCACAGATGCTTAAAAGCCAGGAAGTATTCTTGCCAGTGCCACAACCAATTTCTAAACAATGCTTGAATGATTTTCCTACAAGTATTTTTTGTAGGGACAAAGCCTCAAGGTCTCTTGTTTTATTATCATTGGTATCGTATTGAGATGACCAACTATTGTATGCATTTGCTATATCCATTATTAATTTATACTAATTATAATAAAGATAATACTATAAAGCCTTTATTGCAATTATGTCAAAATTAAATTATGGTGCCAAATTATTCTTCACAAAATCTGCACAATAATCTTTGATTAAATTTCTCACCGAATCAAAAGCGGCTTCAATTTCCTGCTCTGTGCCAGTTGCTTTTGCTGGATCGGGAAAATTATAATGAAATTTTTGCGCCTTTGTTGGAAAGTAGGGACAGCGCTCTTTGGCGTTATCACATACGGTAATCACATAATCAAATTCAATACCAGTATACTCTAAGATATTGTTAGAAGTATGATTGGAGATATCAATGCCATCCTTTTGCATCGTGGCAATTGCTTTTGGATTCACCCCATGTGTTTCTACACCTGCGCTATAGACATTCGCCTTTTCACCAGCAAAATATTTTAAATAACCTTCTGCTAATTGACTGCGGCAGCTATTGCCTGTACATAATACTAAAATATTTTTCATAGAAATATATTATAATTAAAAATGCTTCCTTTTATTTTTTTAGAATAAACCTAACAACAACCTCCACCTGGCACACATTTATTTTCTGTCAATGGTTTTTGTGCAAAAACAGTGACACTAAAAATGCCTGTTGATCCGGTTTTAAATTGATTGATTTCGTCTTGAGATAAATAATTGATTAAAATATCATTAGGAATCACGATTGGTTTTTCTTTTTGAATTGTTACATTTTCAAATCCATTTGCATGAATCAATTCCATGTAAACTTCTTTTTGAATCGCACCTGCAACACAACCCGCATACATTTCGGCATCCTTTCTTAACCCCTCTGGTAATGCGCCTACTAAGACCACATCAGAAATACTAAAATGACCGCCAGGTTTAAGTACCCTAAGGATATCCTTTAAAACAGCGTCTTTATTCGGTACTAAATTCAATACACAATTACTCACTACCACATCTGCGGTGTTTGCCGTAATAGGCATATGCTCAATATCTCCTTGTCTAAACTCTACATTATTGAATCCTCTGATCTCTGCATTGGCTCTTGCTTTATCAATCATGGCAGGTGTAAAATCGACACCAATCACTTTGCCTGTCTCGCCAGTCTCATGGCGTGCAATAAAGCAATCATTTCCGGCACCACTTCCTAGGTCAATCACAACATCCCCCTTTTTAATTCTTGCAAACTGCGTTGGCAAGCCGCAGCCAAGACCCAAATCGGCATCGGCATTGTATCCTTCTAAAGTTGTATAATCTTCGGACATGATATTGTACACTTCTGTAGAACATCCACCAGCACCACAGCAAGAAGCCATATTATCGGCCTTGTCTTGTAGCGCAATTTCACTGTACTTTTGTCTTACGATTTCTTTTAATTGTTCTTCGGTTTGCATAAATTTTATTTTAATTTTTTTTGAATTTTTTTAAACTTGAGTTCAACAACATTTGCTAGCAGGCAAAGTCAATCTGTCTAATAATAGTCCTAACTGATTTTTTGCTTTCGTCCACTCTTTTTCGTCAATACAATAACAAACAGAAACACCATCGATATCGCCTTTAATGAGACCAGCAGCTTTCAATTCCTTTAAGTGCTGAGAAACAGTACTTTGAGAAAGTGGCAGCTCATCTACAATAGCACCACAGATACAAGACTGGCGTTTTAGTAATACATTCAAAATGGCCACCCTAGCCGGATGAGATAGGGCTTTAGCATATTTTGCAATGCTTAATTCCTGTGCCGAATAGTCTTTGGTTTTAGTAGTTCCCATATTAATCGTAAAATTACGATGAATTTGGGAAATGAAAAAATAAACTTAAATTGAAGGATGAAAAGAATACTTCAAACCACCCTATTGACTGGCTTTATGCTAGTTACGCTAATTCAAGCATTTGCGCAATCGGAAAAGGCCGAAGCTGCTATTCAGTCCATCATGCAATCCAGCCCTGTGGTTGGGCTATCCGTTGCTGTGGTAAAAAATAATAAAGTCATCTACAATCATTCCTTTGGCTTCAAAGATGTTGAAAAGCAATTGCCCTTGACCAATGCATCTATTTTTAGAATTGCATCCATCTCAAAATCTTTCACCACAACCGCTATCATGCAATTGGTTGCAGAAAAGAAAATAAGATTAGACCAAGATATCAGTGAACTTGTAGGTTTTAAAGTAAGGAATCCGGCTTATCCTAATGCAGTCATTACATTAAAAATGGCTTTATCGCATAGGTCTTCTATCAATGATAGTGAAGGGTACTTTAGTTTAGACGCCATTGATCCGGCAACAAATCCAAATTTTGCTAAATGTTACAATGCATACGAACCGGATAAAGGCTATATGTATTGTAATTTAAACTACAATTTGGCGGGATCGATATTAGAGAAAATCACTGGTATTCGTTTTGATAAATACATTCAACAACAAATTTTAGACCCACTTGGACTTTATGGGGGTTACAATGTGAATGCATTAGATAGCAATTTGATTGCAAAAATTTATGAATTCAACAAAGAGACCCAAGGTTTTACTTTATCACCAAATGCATATGCGCCAAGAACCGAGGAGATTAACAACTATACTATGGGTCGAACGACTCCTATATTTTCACCAACAGGAGGCATGAAGATATCTGCAAATGACCTTGCCAAGTATATGATCATGCATAGTCAATTGGGTAAATACGATGGCGGGAGGATGATATCTAAAAATTTATCTCAACAAATGCAGGCAATCATTTCCGAGGAAGAAAACTATGGGATGGCATTAGAAACTACTACACAATTGATTCCAGGAAAAACAATGATTGGCCATACAGGTGTTGCGTATGGTTTATATAGCTTAATGTTTTTTGAGCCTAAAGAAAAAATTGGCTTCATAGTCATTAGCAATGGCTGTGATCCAAAAACTATTAATGGCATCAATGGGGTATTGCATCAAACTGTAAATAGTTTATACGATAACTTAATTCGTTAAATCAAAATCTTATTAAAAGAATAACATTACTAGCACTAAAACAATTCCTGCTAAAGTAAAGTACATTCCTTTTTTGAAAATGGTTGTTCCTGGCATAAACATGTAGAAGGATGAGATGACAAAGAAGAACAAAGACACGCCGAAGAATATATTAAGATAATATAAAGGGTCTTTATGGGTTGCTTTATGCATCTTGGTCATCTTATTTAATAAGTAGGGCAATTCCATTACTTTGAAATCTGCTACACCAGTCGTTTTATTGTAAGTGCCTTGAGGGAAAGTGATCACATCCAGGGTATCTGAAATTATTTTAAGATTTTTCAATTTAATTGCTGGCCCTACCTCATCGGTTTTAAGACCAGTTGCTATAGTGAGTACTTTATGATTCTCTTTTTTCAAAAAATCGGTATCTCTAAAAATCATTATAATACCACTCACTGAATAAATGGCCATAATGCCGGCTAAAAAGAAACCAAGGTATCTGTGGTAAATGCGCATGTTTTTTGATACGTCGCTCATAAGTAAATTTTAAATGACATGGTGTCTATAATGAATGAATAATTGAATGCTAAATTACGGAATCTAGCTAATACTTAATGCATAGGCCACAAAAGATCTAATGAGATTCATCATATTAGTCTTTCAAACTTATTAAAAATAGATATATTTGATTAGTAGATGATTTGTAATAGATCTCTATGTAAAAATAAAGGCTATGAAACGATTTATTTTATCAGGTTTACTCATTTTAATTGGCCAATTGCATGTCCATGCACAAAAACCAAAAGTACATATCAACCATACGGCAATATTCGTTATTGATATCAATGCATCAGGCCAATTTTATAGCAACATCATTGGTTTAGACACGGTACCTGAGCCTTTTCACGATGGGAAGCATATCTGGTATAGTACTGGAACACATACCATGTTGCATGTCATAGCGGGCGCAACGGCTAAAAAAGAAAATTATAAAAATCAACACACTTGTTATACGGTTCCCGATTTTAACCTGTTCATTAAAAAATTAAAGGAACTTAACTGGTCCTATGAGGATGTGGCAGGCAATAAAAACGCAATAACAACTCGCATAGATGGTGTGCATCAAATTTGGTTACAAGACCCTGATGGATATTGGCTAGAGATTAATGATGACAATTACTTGTTGTAAAAAAGATCTATAATTAAGTTTACATTGCATTATAAATAACGGCATCATGATCATAAAAGAAAAAGCATTTGAATCCTTCACCTGGATAGATATTGAAAATGCTAATAAAAAAGAACTAGAAGTCATTGCAAGCAAGTATAATCTAAACTATTTTTTAATAAAAGATGCACTTGATATTGGTCACTTGCCAAAGTATGAGCAATTACATCAACATGACTTTTTTATTTTTAGGGCATATACGTCCAATGTGAAATTAAATATTGATGAAATTGGAGAGATGTCTAATAAGATCGCCTTCTTTATATTTGATGATAAGTTAATTACCATACACCGTGCTCATTTTCCTTTTTTGAATTTAGAGGAAGAAAAAGATATTAAAATAAGTGAGTTTTTTTTAAAGATTGTAGGTTTCATGATTGATTC
>CAMDNL010000003.1 GCA_945902975.1 Chitinophaga pinensis | reverse complement strand
GTTGTGTCACGGCCTTTTTCAACGGTACCTTTTGAAGGGGTGTATTGTCCAACCAAAAGCTTTAATAGGGTTGATTTTCCTGTTCCATTGTATCCAATTAATCCTATTCTTTCACCTGGTTGAATATGCCATGAAGCATCCGTTACGATTGCCCTAGCGCCAAACTCAAAAGTGACATTTTGTAAGCCTATTAACATATTATTTCAATTCAGTGCGCAAAGTTACAGAGTTGTGGTGGCTATTTATGCATATTTTTGAAAAAAATGTATATGTCTAGATTGCTCATACTGCTTTTAATGACTTGCTTAATGGCTTGTGGGAATAAGGTAAATGAACCAACAGATAAACTTACCACCAAATTTGCGGGTCTAAGACATGATCCAAATTTGGATCAACAAATTCAACCTTTATTGAATCTGTATTTTGCTGTAATGGCGAATTTGCAAGAGAAGGACAGTGTCAATTTGCAATCCTATGGTACAAATATGATTTTCATAGCAGATAGCTTGACCCAAGAAAGTTTATCCCTTGACACTGCAACCCAGCTTAAAGCGGTACAAGGTTTAATTAATATTCAATACGAAATGACCGCTATTTTAATGGAATCCAATCCAGATGAGCGCGTCATGGGTGCGCAAATGTTAAGCTTGCAGTGGATCGAGTTCTTAGCTGCTATTGGCTATCAAAAGCAGACAATCTATATTTTCAGGGACAATGAAGATAATTGTTGGATGGGTTTAAAAAATAAGGGGACCAACCCATATCAAAATCAAATGGATCTGCAATACCAGCCAATACAAATCTTACAGGAACTGAATTAAGGCCATCCACTAGGATTAGAAACTAGGATCATGTATTAGATAGGACTAGTCTTGGATTGGAGGCTCATAGACAATCAAAATTTTAGCATTTATTTTATTGGTAGAAGTAATAAAATATTCCTGTCTAACCTTACCGTCTTTAAATAAAAGTAACGCAGTATTAGGAGGCACTGTGCCCATATTATGTGCCACAATAATCACTTCATGCTCCCGCATATTTTCACTAAAATTAAAATCGAGGTGGATTGCTTTGTAGCTTAATCTTTTCTTATTTACCAATAATTTTTTATTGTCAAAAACGATGATTGTATCATTGTCAATGGTTCCATTGTCAAATAAATCGAGGCTAATACTTTTGCTATTAGTAATGATTTTTTTAACCAATTTATTTTCTCTTCCCACCAACACCCAAGGCAGATTAATGGGTTCATTGCGGATTGAATTCTGAGCAATTGTATTGGTAGAGATAACTTCATTTTCAACAATTACTTCGTCTGTAGCTGTTTCTGTGGTTGGGTTTGATGCAATTATTTTAGTAGTCGAACTTGGTTTATCCAATAAAGTTGTTGAGGGCTTGGATTTTGCCTGCGTATTTTGGGCGGTTACTGTTTTTGTTTTTTGAGTATCTGTTTTTTTATTTTCTACCTTGGTATTTTTAATACTTAATAAGCTTGGCACTTTTTCTAAAAAAACTTTCCCGCTACCGCAATTTCTTTTTCCATTCACGGACGTAGACATATAACTGCCTTCTAAAATTTCATGTCCATCCATATTTTTATAGGTTAAAAAATTGGACATCAAACAAGCCTCAAGTTCATTGGCTATTTTTATTTGATCAAAACTAGTTTCATCAATTTGTACTAAATGTGTACGAAGACTATGGCTTCCTTTTGCAAAAGCACTTGCATAAAACTGATCGCCTTTCTTGGTAATGGTTTGTGCCGTAATTTGATGACTTGCATTCTCTTTAATCACCAACTCGTAGGTATAATTGTTGATCAACGCATCTCCATTGGCAATAAAACTACCCTGCCACCTGCCTGTTAAGTTTTGGGCACTTAATTGGGTAAAAAATATGCATGAAAAGAGGAGTAGGGTTGACCTTGTCATAAAATGATTAGAACTTTAAATTTAAGTATTAATCTAAGTATAAACAAGCATCCTTTTTTTTGTTATCTTTGTAGCTATATATTTATTCGTACAAACATGGTTCAAATTCAATTTCCAGACGGGGCAGTAAGATCCTTTGAAAAAGGCATCACTGCATTAGGTATCGCTAAATCAATTAGTGAGGGCTTGGCAAAAAAAGTATTAGCTGCTTCTATCAATGGCGAAGTTTGGGATGCAACGCGTCCAATTCATCAAGATGCAGCGTTAAAATTATTGACATGGGATGACGCTGATGGTAAAAATACTTTCTGGCACTCTTCTGCCCATTTGCTTGCAGAAGCGGTAGAAATGCAATTTCCAGGGGCTAAATTTTGGGTCGGACCTGCATTAGAAAAAGGGTTTTATTATGATATAGATTTAGGAGGGAAGACCATTAAGGAAGAAGATGTTGTTTTATTGGAGCAGAAAATGAATGAATTGGCAAAGAAAGCCAATGATTATATCCGTAAGGAAATGTCTAAGCCCGAAGCAGTGGCTTATTTTACCGAAAAGGGGGATGAATACAAACTAGATTTATTGTCTGGATTGCAAGATGGTACCATTACTTTTTATACACAAGGCGGCTTTACAGATTTATGCCGTGGGCCACATATTCCAAACACAAGTGCGATTAAGGCCATCAAAATCACCAATATTGCAGGTGCTTTTTGGAAAGGGGATGAAAAAAATAAAATGTTGACGCGTGTATATGGTGTGACTTTCCCAAATCAAAAAGAATTAGATGAGTACTTGTTATTATTAGAAGAAGCAAAGAAAAGAGATCACCGAAAATTAGGAAAAGAACTAGGCATTTATACCATGGATGATGATGTTGGACCTGGACTTCCTTTGTGGATGCCCAATGGTACAATCATCATTGAAGAATTGGAACGCCTTGCAAAAGAGACCGAGGAAGCTGCAGGATATAAGCGTGTGGTGACGCCACATATCGCTAAAGAGAGCATGTATATTACGAGTGGTCACTTACCTTATTACCAAGATAGTATGTTCCCTCCAATGGAATTGGATGGCACAAAATATTATTTGAAAGCAATGAATTGTCCGCATCATCATAAAATTTTTGATGCAGAGCCGAAGAGCTACAAAGACATGCCAATAAGACTTGCAGAGTATGGTACCTGTTACCGTTATGAGCAATCGGGTGAATTATTTGGATTGATGCGTGTGCGTTGTTTGCACATGAATGATGCACATATCTATTGTACCAAAGAACAATTTGCACAAGAATTTAGGGCTGTGAATGACATGTACTTGAAGTACTTTAATATTTTTGGAATTGACAAATATGTGATGCGTCTAAGTTTACATGATCCAGCAAAATTGGGTCAGAAATATATCAACGAACCTGAGTTGTGGTTAGAAACAGAGCAAATGGTGCGTGAAGTATTGATTGAAACAGGCACTCCATTTGTGGAAGTTCAGGACGAAGGTGCTTTCTACGGACCAAAAATTGATGTTCAAATTTGGAGTATCATAGGAAGAGAGTTTACATTGGCGACCAATCAAGTGGATTTTGCACAAGGAAAACGATTTAATTTAAGTTTTACTAATAAAGACAATGAACCTGAAACGCCATTGATTATTCACCGTGCGCCTCTAGGCACACATGAACGCTTTATTGGATTCTTATTAGAGCATTATGCTGGCAAATTCCCTGTTTGGTTGGCACCTTTACAAGCTAAGATCTTACCAATTAGCGATAAGTTTATGCCTTACGCACAGGAGGTATTGGCTGAATTGCGTAAAGCAGGTGTTCGTGCCGAGATTGATGATAGAAATGAAAAAATTGGTAAAAAAATCCGCGATACTGAATTGATGAAAGTGCCTTATATGCTTGTGATTGGAGAAAAAGAGATGACTGAGGGTCAATTGTCTATCAGAAGACAAGGCAAAGGAGATTTAGGTATGATGGATAAAACCGCCTTTATTTCTCAGATCCATCAAGAAATAGTGGAAAGAAAAGCACCTGAAGCATAACATTGACTATCTTTACAAACTTAAACAACGTTTTAAAAATTAATGGCATTACCGAACAGAGGACCAAGATTTAACCCAAGGTTTCAAAGACAACAAGAACCTGAGCACCGTATTAATGATCGTATTAGAGTACCAGAAATACGACTGGTTGGTGAGAATATCACCGTAGGCGTTTACAACACACAAGATGCGCTAAAAATAGCTGCTGAAAAGGGTTTAGACTTAGTTGAGATCTCTCCAACAGCCAATCCTCCAGTATGTAAAGTCATTGACTATAAGAAATTTCTTTACGAGAAAAAGCGTAAAGAAAAAGAGATGAAAGCGAACTCAAAACAATCAGAGATTAAAGAGATTCGTTTCACTCCAGGTACAGATGATCATGACTTTGATTTTAAAGCAAAACATGCCGAAAAGTTTTTACAAGACGGGAATAAGGTAAAAGCCTATGTTCAATTTAAAGGTAGAGCCATCATGTTCCAAGACAGAGGGCAATTGCTTTTATTGAAATTCGCAGAAAGACTGGCTGATGCAGGTACTTTAGAAAGTATGCCTAAGTTGGAAGGAAAGAGAATGTTTGCCATTTTCCAACCTAAAGCAGGGGGTAAAAAGAAGCCAAGCGCTTAATATTTGGAATCGAAATCAGCTAAAATGCTGATTTTCAATGAATATTTTATAGATAGCCTTCAATTTGAAGGCTATTTTTTTGGCCATATTCTACACTTATCCTACCTTCGCCCTCCATTTCCCACAAGGCTCAAAAAGTGTCTCGCCCGTGCAAGACCGCCAGTAGGGAGTAATCGATAAGATTATAATAATGCCAAAAGTAAAAACTAACTCAAGCGCGAAAAAGCGTTTTAAAGTTACTGGAACCGGTGAAATCACCTTCCAAAAAGCGTTCAAAAGACACATTCTAACCAAGAAATCTACAAAGCGTAAAAGAGCTATGAGAAAGAAAGGTCTAGTAGGATCAACTAACAAAGACTTCGTTCTTCGTTTATTAAGATTAAAAGGATAATCATTCCTTCACATTCCAACCATTTAATTCACCGAGTCCGAAGCTTTCAATAGCCGATTCAAAAAAATATTAATTATGCCACGTTCAAAAAATGCCGTTGCATCTAGAGCAAGAAGAAAAAAGATTTTAGATCAAGCCAAAGGTTTCTATGGTAAGCGTAAAAACGTTTATACCGTTGCCAAAAACGTATTAGAGAAAGGTTTAACTTACTCTTATGTTTCTCGTAAGTTGAAAAAGCGTGAATACCGCACATTGTGGATTGCACGTATCAACGCTGCAGTAAGAGAAGAAGGTTTAACCTACAGCCAGTTCATTAATTTATTAGCTAAGAAAGGTTCTGATTTGAACCGTAAGGTATTGGCTGATATGGCAATGAATGAGCCTGAAACTTTCCAAAAGATTGTACAATCAGTGAAGGCTTAATTCCTTCTCAAAATTGTTTAGAAAACCGCTCCAATTCATGGGGCGGTTTTTTTATGACCCGCTTTAAAAAAGCAACCCTAATATCCGCTCAAACGACTATTTTTGTAAAATAATAATTAACCAGTAACAACCCCTGCTTCATCCATGAACAATACCTACACTTCTCTGGTAAAACAAACATTCCATTTCCCTCAAGAAGGGTTTAATAAAAATGAAAATGGTTACCTAGAATTTAATGGCCTAGACTTAAAAGCGATAATCGAAAAACATGGGACGCCACTAAAGCTGACTTATTTGCCAAAAATTGGTATGCAAATTAATAAGGCAAAAAAGATGTTTGCGGATGCTTTCAAAAAGCATAAATACGAAGGGGAATATTTTTATTGTTATTGTACAAAAAGTTCGCACTTTTCTTTTATTGTAGAAGAGGCTTTATCTCATAATGTACATTTAGAAACTTCTTTTGCATATGATATTGAAATCATTAATCAATTGTACAAGAGAAGAAAAATAAATAAAGATATTTTTATCATTTGCAATGGGTTTAAACAAAAAATGTATACTAGCCGTATTACCAAATTGATTAATACTGGCTTCAAAAATGTGATTCCTATATTAGACAATGTAGAAGAACTACAATTTTATAAGCGCAATGCTAAAGTGCCATTCAAATTAGGTATTCGTGTGGCTGCCGAGGAAGAGCCTAGTTTTCCTTTTTACACCTCTCGCTTAGGTATTCGTGCAAAAGACATTTTAGAATTTTATGTGGACGAGATAGAAGGGTATGAAGATAAGTTTCAGTTAAAGATGTTGCATATCTTTTTAAACAAAGGCATTAAGGATGATATCTATTATTGGTCTGAATTGAATAAGATCATCAACTTATATTGTCAATTAAAAAAGATCTGTCCTGAATTAGATTCTATCAATATTGGTGGAGGTTTCCCAATCAAACACTCACTAGGTTTTGAGTACGATTATCAATTCATCATCAATGAGATTGTGTCCAATATTAAGAAAGCTTGTAAAAAGGCGAAAGTGCCAATGCCGAATATTTATACTGAATTTGGAAGCTACACAGTGGGAGAGAGCATGGCGCATATTTATAAAGTACTTGCCGAGAAAAAACAAAACGATAGAGAGTGTTGGTATATGATTGATTCTTCATTCATCACTACACTTCCAGATACTTGGGGTATCGGAGAAAAATTCTTAATGCTCCCGGTGAATAAATGGGAAAATGATTATCAAAGGGTGGTGCTTGGAGGTATCACATGTGATAGTCATGATTATTATGATTCAGAGGAGCATATTAACGAAGTATTCTTGCCCAAGTTAAAAGATGATACAATGGATGACAAGGAAGAAGAAAATAAGGAACCATTGTATGTTGGATTTTTCCATACTGGCGCATATCAAGATCAAATAAGTGGTTATGGAGGGATCAAACACTGTTTAATTCCATCACCAAAACATGTCATTGTCGAAATGGATGAGAAGACAGGTAAATTGGTTGACTGGGTCTATGCAAAAGAGCAATCAGCACAGTCCATGTTAAAAATACTAGGCTATTTGAGGTAAAATGTTCCAAAATCGCGTTTTTTAATGTCATAATGGCATATTATCGAATTGTTAATTGCCACAATGGCTTGAAAACAAATTTGTAAGTGATTTTTAAAATACCTAATTTTGAGTCAAATAGTAGAAGATATGTACCCTGCAGAGTTTGTATTACCAATGAAGGCTGAATTAGTTGATAACGGATTTACAGATTTAACAACAGCTGACGAAGTCAATCAAGTGGTAAACACAACTGGTACAACAATGGTGGTGATTAATTCGGTTTGTGGATGCGCTGCTGGAGCTTGTAGACCAGGTGTTTTGATGGCAGTAGCAAACGCAACAAAAAAACCAGATCATATCACTACAGCATTTGCAGGATTCGATGTAGAGGCTGTCAATCAAGTAAGAGCATTACATATGCCTTATCCTCCTTCTTCACCAGCTATTGCTTTGTTTAAAGACGGCAAATTGGTGAGCATGGTAGAAAGACATCAGATTGAAGGAAGCCCTGCTCAAGTGATCGCACAACACTTAATTTCTTTGTTCAACGAACATTGCAATTAGAAATATATTGAACGCTTTTTGTTTTTAGATGGGTTAGTAATTACGGCCGCACTTTCTAGTGTGGCCATTTTTTTTGCTAATAATCACTTACTTTGCAGTACTTAAATAAGACTATGTATCCTAACTTATATTATCTAATCAAAGACCTACTAGGAATTGAACTCAATGCTTTAAAATTGGTTAATTCTTTTGGTTTTTTTGTGGCTATGGCATTTGTGGCCTCTGGTTATGTTTTGTATTTTGAATTAAAAAGAAAATCTGCATTAGGAGAGTTTAGTTATACAGAAGAAAAGGAAATTATTGGCGCTCCAGCAACCACTGGCGAATTATTAAGTGCTGGATTTTTTGGATTTATATTTGGCTACAAATTAGTGGGTGCATTCATTATTGCAGAGGCTTTAAATAATCCACAAGCTTTTATTTTATCTTTAGAAGGAAGTATGGGTGCTGGTATTTTAGTAGCTGCCATCATGGTTTATTTAAAGTGGAAAGAAAAGGACAAAGTAAAATTGACAAAGCCTGAAACCCGCACTGTACAAGTGTGGCCGCAGGATAAAGTAGGTGATATTGTATTGAAAGCTGCACTATGGGGCTTCCTTGGAGCAAAGATTTTTCACAATTTAGAAAACCTAGAGGAGTTCAGTAAAGATCCAATTGGTTCACTTATTTCTTTTAGTGGATTAACATTTTTTGGTGGATTAATTTTAGCCACCATTGGGATTATCTATTATTTAAAAAAGCAAAAAATTTCGGTTATACATTTTGCAGACGCCATGGCACCAACTATGTTATTTGCGTATGCCGCAGGCAGAATTGGTTGTCAAATTAGTGGAGACGGTGATTGGGGTATCGTGAATACCAATCCAAAACCATTTGGATGGATTCCAGATTGGGCATGGGCCTATCAATATCCTCATAATGTAGTGAACGAAGGGGTAGCAATCCCTGGTTGTGTTGGGGCATACTGCAATCAATTGCCATTGCCAGTGTATCCAACAGCATTGTATGAAATCATTGCCATGTTCCTCTTATTTGCCATCATGTGGAGCTTTAGAAAGAAAGTAACTCAGCCAGGTATCTTAACGGGTATTTATTTTATTTTTGCTGGAGGGGAAAGGTTTTTTATAGAAAAGATTAGGGTGAACAATAAATATGATTTTTTACCATTTCAACCAACACAAGCCGAATTGATTTCCGTAATTTTAATATTGGTTGGTGGGTTGTTTATTGTTAAATCAAGAACTTGGTTCCCAATAAAAAAAGCCTAATCCCAATCCAAAAATTTTAATACAATCGTTTTTTAATCATCTTTAAATTTTCATTATGCCATCATTTGATATCGCAAGTTCAGTAGACGTTCAAATATTAGACAACGCTGTAAATGTGGTGAAAAAAGAAATCACCAACAGGTTTGATTTTAAAGGAATTCATGTGGTGATTGATCTTAATAAAAAAGACTTCATGATTAAATTAGAGTCTGATTCTGAGATGAAACTCCAACAAATTGTGGATGTGCTTTTAAGCAGGTCTATCAAACAAGGAATAGATGCCAATGCATTTGATTTATCAAAAACCCCACAACCAAGCGGTAAGACCTTTAAACAAGACGTACCGGTAAGAAATGGCTTAAAGCAAGAAGATGCTAAAAAAATCGTTAAGTTCATCAAAGACAAGGGTTTAAAGGTGCAAACCGCAATTATGGACGATATTATTAGATGTACTGGGAAGAAAATCGATGATTTACAGGAAGTTATAGCAGCTTGTAGGACCGAAAACTTCGGCGTTCCATTGCAATACATCAATATGAAGTCCTAATTATGTCTGTATAAAAGTCCATTCTCTGTGACTTTCCATCCAAAAGTTTGGTTAAAAAGGCATTTTAGCCTACTTTTGCAACCTATTTTATAATTGTCACGGCAAAAACCGTGCAGCCTTAAACATCATAATATGAAACAAGGTATCCATCCAGAAGCGTATCGTTTCGTTGTCTTCAAAGACATGAGTAACCAAACTTCTTTTTTAGGTAAGTCTAGTGCAAACACTAAGGAAACAATCGTATGGGAAGACGGTAAAGAGTATCCAGTAATTAAAGTGGAGATCTCAAACACATCTCACCCTTTCTACACAGGTAAGAACATGTTAGTAGATACTGCTGGTCGTATCGATAAGTTCAACAAGCGTTACGCAAAAGCAAAATAAATTAAAGCATTTAATTTTCATAAACCCTTTCCAACATCAGTCGGAAAGGGTTTTTTGTATCAGGATACAATTTGCCCATCTTTCCTATTCAATACTTACCTTTGTGTCTTAGGAATTGCTAAATATATAGACTATGCAGAAATTAGATATTTTGGCCTTTGGTGCACACCCAGATGATGTGGAATTAGGATGTGGTGGTACTTTGTTAGCTGCTGTAGCTGAAGAAAAAAAAATAGGTATCATCGATCTTACCCAAGGAGAACTAGGTACAAGAGGAACTGTTGCTGATAGATCAAAGGAAGCAGTATTAGCAGGTGAAATCATTGGTGCTACTTTTAGAGAAAATCTAGGTATGCAAGATGGTTTTTTTGTGAATGATCAAGCGCACCAAATGGCTGTGATTGAAATGATCAGAAAATACCAACCCGATATTATTTTATGCAACGCCCCAGAAGATCGTCACCCAGATCATGGCAGAGCTGCTAAGTTAGTAGCGGATGCTGCTTTTTTAGCTGGATTGGTTAAAGTTCAAACCACCCATAACGGAGTTGCACAAGTTGCTTGGAGACCAACACAGGTGTTTCATTATATTCAATCCAGGAATTTACAACCTAATTTTGTATTGGATATAAGTGCCTACATGGATAAAAAAATGGAATCTATTTTAGCGTATACATCTCAGTTTTACAATCCAAATTCAAATGAGCCGGATACCTTTATTTCTAGTGATTCTTTTTTAACATTCATTAAAGGACGTGCTAAAGAGTTTGGACAACAAATTGGAGTGCAGTATGCAGAAGGATTTATTTCAGAGAAAATGATTGGTATACAAAGTTTTGATGGATTCATTCAAAAGACGACTTAATAGACTTTTTAAAAAACGCAATATGGCAATAGTAAAAGTTGGCTTAATACAAATGTCTTGTACTGCAGATGTACAAGCTAATAAAGCAAAAGCAATCGAAAAAATTAAAGCTACAGCAAAGCAAGGTGCGCAAATTGTTTGCTTGCAAGAGCTATATACTTCATTGTATTTCTGTGATGTGGAAGCGTATGAAAATTTTAAATTAGCTGAACCAATTCCTGGTAAAACAACAGACGAATTAGCCCTGTTGGCAAAGGAATTAAACATCGTGATCATTGCATCTTTATTTGAGAAAAGAGCAGAAGGCTTATATCATAATACAACTGCCGTATTGGATGCGGATGGAACCTATTTAGGAAAGTATCGTAAAATGCATATTCCGGATGATCCAGCTTATTATGAAAAATTTTATTTTACACCGGGTGATTTAGGGTATAAGGTTTTCAAAACTAAATTTGCTACTATTGGTGTTTTGATCTGTTGGGATCAGTGGTATCCAGAAGCTGCAAGAATTACAAGTTTAATGGGTGCAGAAATGTTATTTTATCCAACAGCAATTGGTTGGGCTACAGCACAGGACGAAGCAACTAATACAGAACAATACAATGCTTGGCAGACCATTCAAAGAAGTCATGCTGTGGCCAATGGCGTTCCAGTGATTAGTGTGAATCGTGTTGGATTAGAGCAAGATGGTTTAATGCAGTTCTGGGGTGGTAGTTTTGTAAGTAATCCATTTGGAACTTTATTGTACAAAGCATCTCATGATCAAGAAGAAATTGCAGTGGTGGATATTGATACAGAAAAATCGGATAGTTATAGAACCCATTGGCCGTTTTTACGCGATCGCCGAATTGATTCTTACCAACCCATCACTCAAAGATATATAGACGATGAGCAATAAAATGCATCAAAATATACAAGAAGCAATATTGGAAGGGGCAACACCAAAAGCATTGGGATATACTTTCCCTGCTGAGTTTGCAAAACAAGATGCCACTTGGTTAAGTTGGCCACATAAAGAGGCAAGCTGGCCAGGAAAATTAGATAGTATCTATCCGTCTTATATTGAATTCATTAAAATTTTAACCTTATCTCAAAAGGTTTGTATCAATGTGGTGGATGCTTCGATGCAAGCAACTGCAACACAAATGATGCAGGCGCTACAGGTAGATTTAACAAAGGTTCAATTTTTTATACATCCAACCAACGATGCATGGTGTAGAGATCATGGCCCAAGTTTTTTAATTGGAAACAATCCAGATGCGCCTAAGGCGATTGTAGATTGGAATATCAATGCTTGGGGCGGTAAATATCCTCCCTATGATTTAGATGATGTGATTCCAACTCGCATCGCCGAGGCATTGAAACTTCCTGTTTTTTATCCAAATATTATTATGGAAGGTGGGTCTGTTGATTTTAATGGCGCCGGAACGGTCATGACTTCAAAATGTTGTTTATTGAATGAAAATCGAAATCCGCATTTGAATCAAACACAAATTGAACAATACCTTTGCGATTATTATGGTGTAGAGCAAGTGTTATGGGTGTCTGAAGGTATTGTGGGAGATGACACAGATGGACATATCGACGATACAGTTCGTTTTGTGAATGAAGACACGGTTGTGACAGTGGTAGAATCCAATAAGGATTCAGAAAATTATTCTTTGTTACAAGACAACTTAAAAGAATTACAACAAATGCGTTTGATCAATGGTAAGCAATTGAATATTGTTGAATTGCCAATGCCTGCAGATGTGATTTACGAAGACCAATTCCTGCCTGCCTCTTATGCGAATTTTTATATTAGTAATGCACATGTGGTGGTTCCAACTTTTCTTTGTGATAGGGATGACAAGGCAATGCAAATTATTCAAGATTGTTTTCCAACAAGAGCAGTGGTAGGTATTGATTCAACCGATATTATTTGGGGATTGGGTAGCTTCCATTGTTTGAGTCAACAAGAGCCTTCTTCCAAATAAGGGCTTAGTAATATCAAATTCTATTCTTTTAAATTTTTAATTAGGATTATGCGTTTAAAATATTTGACTTTCTTAATACTCATCGTTGGTATTTATGCCTGCAGCAGTTTTCCTTATGGCAATACCAATCGTCAATACATTCGACAAGCAAAACTATTATCCAAAAAAATAGTATTGTCTCCTGAAACACAATCAGAGAATCAATTACCCCTTGCCAAAGAATGGGTAGGTACAACCAATTTTGATTTACGTAAACCTAATTTTGTAGTCATCCACCACACAGCACAAAATTCTTGTGAACAAACTTTGAAAACTTTTACATTAGAAAGAACAAAAGTGAGTGCACACTATGTGATTTGTAAAGATGGAACCATACACCATATGTTGAATGACTATATGAGGGCTTGGCATGGAGGGATTGGCAGTTGGGGAAACAATACAGACCTTAATTCAAGTTCTATTGGTATAGAAATTGACAACAATGGTTTTGAGCCTTTTGAGACAGCTCAAATAAACAGCCTTTTACAATTGCTTGCCCAACTAAAAAATAAATACCAAATTCCAGTCGACCATTTTGTTGGACACAGTGATATTGCACCAAGACGTAAAGTAGATCCTAATATCAATTTTCCATGGAAAACATTGTCAAGTATGGGCTATGGTATTTGGTTTGAGCCAGATGCAAACTATCAACTCCCAACTGGCTTATCCATTCAACATGCATTGAGTTTGGTGGGGTATGATACCAAAGATAGCATCGCAGCAATCCTTGCATTTAAACGTCATTTTAGACAAGATAGTTCTCGTTTAATGAATCAAGCAGATAGTTCGGTTTTGTCTCAACTGATTCAATCTAAACTTAAAAATTAGTGTTTAACGCCAACTAATTTTCATTTAATTTGACAAATTCAGAAGGAAAATTTTACTTAATTTTTTTGATTGCTAACAATTGTTAGTGTAATTTTGAACAAATATTTTTACTATGGATTTAAGCTTATCAGAAGAGCAGTTAATGATTCAAAAAGCAGCTCGTGAATTTGCGCAACAACAATGTCTTCCGGGTGTCATTGAAAGAGACGAACACCAAAAAGTACCTAAAGAACAATTACTACAATTAGCTGATCTCGGATTTATGGGGATCATGACACCTGTTGAATATGGTGGTGCTGGTATGGATACCATTAGTTATGTATTAGCGATGGAAGAAATTAGTAAAGTAGATTCAAGTGTGAGTGTATGTGTGAGTGTAAACAATAGTTTAGTATGTTGGGGTTTAGAAAAGTATGGTAATGAAGCACAAAAGCAAAAATATTTAACGCCGCTAGCACAAGGCAAGAAAGACGGTGAATTGTATGTAGGTGCTTTTTTATTAAGTGAACCAGAGGCGGGAAGTGATGCAACTCATCAGCATACAAGCGCGATTGATAAAGGAGATCATTATGTATTGAATGGCGTAAAAAACTGGATCACCAATGGTTCTACCGCTTCAGTATACTTAGTGATGGCACAAACGGATGCTTCAAAGGGATCAAGAGGAATCAATGCATTTATCGTTGAAAAAAATACCCCAGGAATCACTGTCGGCCCTAAAGAAAATAAGATGGGGATTCGTGGAAGTGATACACATTCTATTTCATTCATGGATGTGCTTGTTCCAAAAGAAAATAGAATAGGGGATGATGGATTTGGATTTAATTTTGCAATGAAAACCTTGAATGGTGGACGTATTGGAATTGCAGCGCAAGCATTAGGCATTGCAAGTGGCGCATACGAATTGGCTTTGGCTTATAGTAAAGAAAGAAAATCTTTTGGTAAACCAATTCATGAGCACCAAGCAATACAATTCAAATTGGCAGAAATGGCCACTCGAATTGAGACAGCAAGATTATTATGTTATAAAGCAGCTTGGGAGAAAGACAATCATATGGATTATGTGATGAGCGCAGCTATGGCAAAATTACACGCAAGTGATACGGCCATGTGGGCGACTACAGAAGCTGTTCAAGTACATGGTGGATATGGATTTGTGAAAGAATTTCATGTGGAGCGCCTAATGCGTGATGCAAAAATTACACAAATTTATGAAGGCACTTCAGAGATTCAGAAGATGGTGATTGGACGATCTATCACTAAATAATAGATTGTATGTATGCTCATAATGGATTGCTTATTTGGTTTGTTCTGATTACCTTTATAGCCTATGCCAGTCAATATTTCAGCTTACCAATCTATCCAAGCTACGCTAGTAGACCAAGGAGTTTCCCTGATAGCTGTGAGTAAAACCAAGCCTCAAGAGGAGCTCATGGAATTATATACATTAGGTCATCGTGCTTTTGGCGAGAACTATGTACAAGAGTTGGTAGATAAAGAAGCAGCATTACCAAAAGACATTCAATGGCATTTTATAGGACACCTTCAATCCAATAAAGTAAAATACATTGCCCCATTTGTGTATATGATTCATGGGGTTGATTCAGAGAAATTATTACAAGAAATTAATAAGCAAGCAATTAAGCAAAATCGTATCATTGATTGTCTATTGCAAATTCATATTGCAACAGAGGAAACAAAGTTTGGTTTTGATGGCCCTGCATTGCACGAGTTAATTATGAGCGGAAGGCTATCTAGTTATTCCAATATTCGAATTAGAGGTTTAATGGGGATGGCTAGCTTTTCTGAGGACCAAGCTTTATTGAGCCAGGAGTTCACGACTTTAAAAATGTATTTTGATAAAGCCCAACCTGCTTTCCCTGATGGAACATTTAATACCCTTAGCATGGGCATGAGTTCGGATTATGGATTAGCCATTACGAAAGGAAGCACGATGGTAAGAATTGGTAGCTTATTATTTGGTGCAAGAAATTATCCTGCACCAAAATAGCTTACTTCGTTTTTGAATGATCAAAAACCAATTGACAAAATGCTTTCACACCAACAATAAATCCAGACTCATCTAAATAAAAATCTGGTGTATGATGCGGGCCTGCTTTACTAGGATCAGTTCCTTTTGGAAGAGCACCTAAATTAAAAAAGAAACTAGGTACTTTTTCACCAAAGAATGAAAAATCTTCTGCACCAGTCACCCAAGTAGATTCTGATACATTGTCCGTACCTGCTGCTTTAATTAAGGCTGGTAATGTTTTCTTCACTAAACTTGGGTCATTATAAGTTACCAAAGTTTTTGTTTCAATGATCACATCGGCAGTGGCACCAGAACTTGCTGCAATTGTTTTTGCAGTATGCTTGATTCGCTCATGCACTTCTTTTTGCATTTTACTATCAAGCGTTCTAATAGTACCACTTAACTCTGCAGTTTCTGGAATAATATTTTGGCGAACACCAGCATTCATTACGCCCACTGTAATAACTACAGGTGCTGTTGTTAAATCCATTTGTCTACTTACAATATGTTGTAATCCTTCAATGATTTGAGCAGATGCTGCAATTGGATCTACACCACCCCAAGGTTGTGAACCGTGACTTCCCTTACCATTTACTTTGATATTAAACCAATCAGCAGCAGCCATGAATGCACCAGATTTATATTTTAAAGTACCCACCGGAGTTTGTGAATTAATATGTATCCCAAAGACTGCCTCTACTTTTGGGTTGTCTAAAGCGCCTTCTTTGATCATTAATTGTGCACCACCTTCTTCGGTTCCAGGTGCGCCTTCCTCTGCTGGTTGAAATAAGAATACTACAGTACCCGGAAGGTCTTTCTGCATGGCATGCAATACTTTGGCTGTTGCCATTAACATAGCGGTATGTGAGTCATGACCACAAGCGTGCATTACTGAAACTTTTTTACCATCAAAATCTGTTGTGACTTTAGAGGCAAATGGTAAGTTACTTCTTTCAAAAACTGGCAATGCATCTATATCTGCTCTTAATGCAACGACTGCACCTGGCTTACCACCTTTTAATACAGCTACTACGCCTGTTTTAGCAACAGGGTAGCGCACTTCGATACCAGGTAATGTTTTTAAGAAATCTGCAATGTATTTTCCAGTATTGAATTCTCTATTGGATAATTCTGGATTTTGATGAAAATGTCTTCTCCATTGAATTAACTCAGGCTCTACTTTTTCTACAAGTTGGGCATAATTTTTTGGTAGTTCTTGTGCTATTGAATTGACTGCAATCAATAAGCTTATTGCGAATAACAGTTTACGCATTGGATAGGTTTTTATGATGAAAGAATTTAAATTATTAAAATAGGATTAAAAAATTAATTGAATATTAAGTAGAATGAATTGATAAAATTATTTAAAGATGGATTGGTTTAAGCTTGGTATTCTCCAAATAGGTTTCTAAGAACATCTGAAATTTCTCCCAAAGTACATTTGGCCTCTACAGCAGCAATCACAGCAGGCATCATATTTTGTCCTGAGTTGACTGCGTCCTTAATCGCTGCCAAGCAACTTAATGCAAGTGCTTGATCACGATTCGCTTTTAATGCTTTTATTTTCTGAATTTGAGCTTGTTGAATACTTGCATCAATTTTGAAAACAGGGATCTTGTTATTTTCTGCTGATTGGTATTCATTGACACCTACAATGATTTTTTCTTTTGATTCTATATCTTTTTGGTACTTGTAGGCACTATCACTAATTTTTTGCTGCATCCATCCAGATTCAATTGCAGCTACAGCTCCACCCATTGCATCTATTTGCTGAATCAATTCAAGTGCTTTTGTTTCGACTTCTGCAGTTAGGTTTTCTACAAAATAACTACCTGCTAATGGGTCTGCAGTTTCTGGGATACCACTCTCAAACGCCACTATTTGTTGTGTTCTTAAAGCAATTGTAGCAGCTTGTTCGGTAGGTAAGCCTAGTGCTTCATCAAACCCATTGGTATGCAAACTCTGTGTGCCACCCATGACAGCTGCAATGGTTTGAATGGTCACCCTTGTAATATTGTTAAGAGGTTGCTGGGCTGTTAAAGTGGCCCCACCTGTTTGTGTATGAAAACGTAACATCATTGCTTTTTCATCTGTGGCCCCTAAGTCCTTCATCATCTTTGCCCAAATGGTTCTTGCCGCCCTAAACTTAGCGACTTCTTCAAATAAGTTATTGTGTGCGTTAAAGAAAAATGATAGTCTTTTTCCAAATACATTAATATCTAATCCTTTTGCTAATGCAGCTTCCACATAGGCTTTACCATTGCTTAAGGTAAATGCAATTTCCTGCACCGCAGTACTTCCTGCTTCACGAATATGGTATCCAGAAATAGAGATGCTATTCCATTTTGGTAAATTGGAACTGCACCATTCAAAAATATCTGTAATGATACGCATGGAATGTCTTGGCGGATAGATATAAGTGCCTCTTGCAGCGTATTCTTTTAATATATCATTTTGGATGGTGCCAGAAAGTTGTTTTAAATCGATCCCTCTTTTTTTGGCGACCGCTACATACAATGCTAAGAGAATAAACGAAGTGGCATTGATGGTCATGGAAGTACTGATTTTATCCAAAGGAATACCCTCAAATAAAACTTCCATATCCTCGATAGAACAAATAGAAACACCCACTTTGCCAACTTCTCCGTCTGCCAAAGCATGGTCTGCATCATAACCAATTTGAGTAGGTAGGTCAAAAGCAACACTAAGACCCATGACCCCTTGCGATAATAAATAGTGATAGCGTTGGTTGCTTTCCTGGGCTGTAGAAAAACCAGCATACTGACGCATTGTCCACAATTTCCCTCGGTACATATCTTTTTGCACCCCTCTAATATAAGGGTAACTGCCTGGATCCGGAATTGCTTTTGCTGAATCTGGAAGATCCGATGGGGTATAGACCTGTTGAATCTCTATCCCACTGTCCGTTTGCTTCTTGTTTAATTCCATAGTACAAATTACGAATATTTGCTTGTTTTTAAGCGCAATAATTTTCCTTTTTCGATAAATTTGGAGCCATACAAACCCATTATAAGTGTTAATTTTGTATAAATTATGTAGCTTGAATTTTTCGAGTTACACAATACCTTAAATTAATTATTTATGTCTACAATAACCGATACTGCAGCGACACCAGTCAGTTTTACAGCAGGTGCGATTCAAGAAATTGAGCGTTTAATGCATGCCCCAGATTTTGATCAACAACAAAGGCTAAGAGTGGGTGTAAAAGGTGGTGGATGCAGTGGAATGACCTATGTCTTAGGTTTTGATGTCACCACAGATAAAGACCTTTTATTTTCAATTGAGGGTATCCCTTGTTGCATTGAAACATCGCATCAGATTTATTTATATGGAATGCAGATAGACTGGCAGGGTGGATTGAATAGCCGTGGATTTACATTTACCAATCCCAATGCTTCGAGTACTTGTGGATGCGGAACTTCATTTGCAGTATAGATCTTTTTAGAAATAATACATCATTTTCGCTCTCTTTGTTAGCACAAAAAAAGCCCCTCGAATTTTTCGAGGGGCTTTTTATATTCAATCAAACTAGGCTATGCATTGCTAGCACTATGTTTTTTTGCTTTTGGTTCTGAACCCAATGGCTTGTTCTTAGCAAAGTCTACTAATACTGGAGCAGCTACAAAGATAGAAGAGTAAGTACCTGTGACAACACCAATCAACATGGCGAATGCAAAACCTCTTGTTACTTCACCACCAAAGATGAATAAGATTAAGATGGTTAAGAATACTGTCAATGAAGTCATCACTGTTCTTGATAATGTTTGGTTGATTGCTTTATTAATGATAGTCGCATTGTCTTGACCTTTCATTAAATGACTGTCCTCACGAATACGGTCATATACAATCACAGTATCATTCATAGAGAAACCAATTACTGTTAGGATCGCAGCAATAAAGTGCTGATCAATCTCTAATGGGAATGGAACGACTTCTCTTAAGAAACTAAATACAATCAATGTTACAAATACATCGTGTAATAATGAGAAGATGGTGCCTAAAGAATATCTCCAATCACGGAAACGAATAAAGATGTATAAACAAATTGCAATTAAAGCGAAAAGGGTTGCCTTAGTTGCACCTGCTTTTAAATCATCAGAGATAGAAGGCAAAACTTTTTGTTGTTGTTGCTTGTACTGCTCGTCAAATTCTTTGTAAGAAGTTCCTGCAGGCAATTGCTTAGATAAACCTTTAAATAATAAGGACTCCACTTCTTGGTCTACATTATTACCTTGATCTTTAATTTTGTAAGAAGTCGTGATATTGATTTGGTTTTTAGTATCTACCGTTTTAATGATAGGTGCTTCACCAAATACTGCTTTCAAGTCGTTTCTTACTTCTTCAATATTGACAGTTTTATCAAATTTAACTGTGAAGCTACGTCCACCAGCAAATTCAACACCTTCGTCAAATCCGTTGAAGAAAGAAGCAATACCACCAATCAATACAACTATGGATAAGACATATGCATACTTTCTGAATTCGATGAATTTGAAATTTGCATTCTTAAATACACCTCTTGAAACAGCAGTGAAATATTGGAAATGTCTATTCTTACTTGTGTAAATATCAGTGATCAATCTAGAAACTAGGATACCACAGAATAAAGACAATAAGATACCAATGATCTGTGTAGTGGCAAATCCTAATACTGGACCTAAACCAAAGTACGCTAAGATGATTGCAGTTAAAAGCGTGGTAACGTGCGCATCCAATACTGGAGACATAGAACGCTTATAACCATCAGCAACAGCTAATTGATAGCTCTTTCCTTTGGTTAATTCCTCTTTAATTCTTTCAAATATAATTACGTTCGTATCCACGGCCATACCAATGGTCAATACCAAACCGGCAATACCTGGTGCTGTTAAAGTAAATCCTAATGCACTTAATACACCAATCGTGAATAATAAGTTTAAAATCAAAGCGATATTCGCAACCCATCCACCTGTGTTAAAGTAAAGTAACATCAAGGCAAAAATCACCAAGAATGAAACACCAAATGCCATTGCTCCGCCTTGAATAGATGCAGCACCTAATGTTGGACCAACTTGTTGTTCAGCAACAATTTTAGCAGGAGCAGGTAATTTACCACTCTCTAAAATTTGTGCTAAATCCTGTGCCGTTTTTAAGGAGTAGTTTCCTGATATTTGAGAATTACCAGTTGTAATGGCGTCATTTACATTTGGTGCAGAATAAACGATATTATCTAAGACAATCGCAATTGGCTTGCCTATATTTTTAGTAGTCATTTTAGCCCATATGCTTGTACCAATCTTATCCATATTCATTTTGATAGCTACTTTTCCGCGCTCATCAAAATCTTGTGCTGCATTGGCAACATTGTCGCCTTCTAATTCTGCTAAACCATTTTCTAAAGTTTTGATAGCGTATAAAGCCAACACATCTTTTGCTTTAGGATCTGATTCATCAGGCTTGCCATACATGAATACCAAGTTCGAAGGGAACTTAGATTTTACTTCTGGTAATGCTAAATAGGCATTTAATACTGCAGAATCTTTTTTCAAAGTATAACCAATCTCAGCAGGGAAAATGTATTGACCATTTTTTGCTTGATAAGGTTGGGTGAACTGAACTATTTTTAACAATGGATTTTTAGCTGCATTTGTTTTTGCTGTATCTATTTTAGCAACCACAGTTGAATCAACGATACCTGCATTGCTCAATTCAATTGCTTTATCAGCAGCTAAAATGGCATTTTGAAAGTCTCTGTTTTCAAAAGTATACACTTCAAAAAATTGTAAGTTAGCCGTAGATTGTAAATAAGAACGTACACGCTCTTTATCTGAAATACCTGCTAATTCAATATTGATAATCCCTTTGTTAGGATCTGGGTTAATGGATGGAGACGCTAATCCAAAACGGTCAATACGGGTATTTAAAATCCTGTAGGTATTGTTAAACGCTTGGATAGACTGCTCTTGTAAGTATGTAGTGACAGTTGCATCAGAGGCATCAAACTTTAATTTACCATTGCTTCTTGTAGCAAATAAAGGGGCTAAACTCCCTGTTGGGTTTAAGGTTTTATATTCTGAAGTAAACAAAGTGATCAAATCAGCATTGCTGTTTGCTTTTTTGCTTACTGCGTTGGTTAATGCAGTGTTGAAAGCTGGTTCTTTAGAGTAATTGGCCAAAGATTTAATTAAACCATCTAGTCCAACTTCCATGGTAACACTCATACCACCTTGTAAATCAAGACCTAACATCAATTCCTTTTCCTTAGCTGCAGCATAAGTTGTTAAGCCAAAGAATAGCTTAGTATCTTTTGTACTGTCTAATAAACGCTTGTAGTATACTTTTTTAGCATCAGCTACGCTGTCGTTGTATAAAAATTGTTGGTCTTTATCACTTGGATAAATCTGTTCTGCTTTAGGGAGTTTGTTGACCCAAGCGGTTGCTTTAGCATCCATTGCTTTTTCATGCGTTCTAACGAACCAAGTAAAAGATAATTGGTAAAGACAAATTAAAATAAGCGCAAATGTAAAAAAGCGCACTAATCCTTTGAGTTGCATAATAGTTTGGTTAACTTTTTTTAGTCGGCAAATATAGTGGAAACAAGCCTAAAATGAGCCCTATTTGACCATTATTTTGGGGTGATACCTAGTCGATGCTCATTTCAAAATAGAGGGGAGAATTGGCTGGAATGCTTCCATTTGCATTAGGGCCATATGCCAATGAGGATGGGATGACCATTTTGATTTTTCCACCTTTACCAATCAACGGCACGGCAATCTGCCAGCCAACAATTAAGTCCTTTAAAGGATAAGTAATGGTACCCTTGTCAAATTGAATCCCTGTCATCAATTTACCCGTGTAAGTCATTGTTAATGAAGTACATAGATCAGGCTTTGTTGTATCACCAGGAGTTGTGATTTGGTATAAAATGCCACTTGGGTGTATTGTATAAGTAATGCCATTGTTGTTACAAAAAGCAATCATCTGTGCTCTTTGAGCAGCATTGCTATCATTCGTATAGGATGCTTTTATAGCACAAGCAGTTGATTGTGGGTCATCATTACTGGATTTACTACAAGCCGATAAAAGGGCTATTCCAGCAATGATTAAAAACAAGCTTAAAATGCTTGAATAACTTGTTCTTAGGGTGTTTTTTGGTGTCAAATGTATCATTAGGATGATTTTTTATTTTTTAAGTGCTTGATTTCATTAAAACGTTGTTCATTCATTTCCCAGGTAAATTGCTGATAAATCCAGCCAAATCCTAAAGAAATCAATACAATGGCGATTAATATCCATATAATATTGCCTCGGGAATTGGCTACCATATTGGCTCTTTCATACCAGCCCATTTCTGCGATAAGTAAGACCACAATACCCATCAATAAACTGATACTGAACCCTCTCAAAAAGGGTTTACGTTTATAATGGGGCAGGGTGCGTTCTTTTTCCCAATAGGCAAAAAATGCTGCTTCGTCTGGGTGAATCATGAGCAAATTTATGCATTGAATTCTGTATTCCCTTGCTTTAACTATATTTAGTGTAATTTTTTACGAAAATCAAAAAAATGAAACCGTTCATTCAAAAATTTGGTATCACAATCTACCTGCTCATTTTAATGCTGCATTTATTTGCACAATTGCTAGGCTATACAAGTATACAATATGGGTCTAAATTAGTCTTACTCCCTTTGTTGATGCTATTTTTTTATGTACAACCATTTTTTGATTCGGCTGCCAACACCAAGTACCTCATTTTAGTTGGTTTATTTGGATCCTTCCTAGGGGATGCATTTTTATTGTCGGACGCATTATTTATTCCAGGCATGATTGCATTTATGACAACGCATATTTTTAATATTTTATTTTTTAGTAAAATATATAGTTTGAAGCAGCCTAAATCAACAGCATTTAAAGTTTCAAGTTCTTTGTTACTTTTCTTTTGTTGGTTTATTTATTTTCAATTAAAAACTGCCATAGGACCATTGATTTATCCCATATTAGTATATATGGCCCTTATATGTTTAGCAGCATTAATGGCTATTCATGTATCTAATAATAAGCCTACTAAAATGATTGCCAATTTATTTTGGATACCAGGTATGTTATTTTTTATAGCATCCGATACGGTACTTGCTTTTAATAAATTTTCTTGGTCTACGCAAAGTCCAATAGAAAATATAGGTTTAGTCACGATGGCGACTTATGGAATTGCACAATTGTTATTGGTGAAAGGATTCCAATTGTATTTTACTAAAGAAGAACAATCAGTTTAATAAATAAAAAAAGTCCTCCAATTGTTTGGAGGACTTTTTTTATACTTTCTTTAAAGTGACTAGTAACCCATACCACCCATATCAGGAGCGCCACCACCATGTGGAGCAGCTTCTGGTTTTGGCTTGTCAGCAATCACACACTCTGTTGTTAACAACATAGAAGCGATAGATGCTGCATTCTCTAAAGCAACTCTTGTTACTTTAGTAGGATCGATTACACCTGCTTTGAATAAGTTTTCGAAAACTTCTGTTCTTGCATTGAAACCAAAGTCGTCTTTTCCTTCTTTGATTCTTTGAACAACAATAGAACCTTCGATACCGCTATTCTTCACAATCTGACGAAGTGGTTCTTCAATTGCACGACGTACAATTTGAATACCTGTATTCTCATCTTCGTTAGCACCTTTTAATTTTTCTAAACTTGCAACGGCACGGATATAAGCCACACCACCACCAGGTACAATACCTTCTTCAACTGCTGCACGTGTTGCGTGTAAAGCATCGTCTACACGATCCTTCTTTTCTTTCATTTCAGTTTCTGTTGCAGCTCCAACATATAAAACAGCTACACCACCACTTAATTTCGCTAAACGCTCTTGTAATTTTTCTTTATCGTAATCAGAAGTCGTATTCTCGATCTGCGCCTTGATTTGATTTACACGAGAAGTGATATCTGCTTTTTTACCTTTACCACCAACGATTACTGTATTGTCTTTATCGATTGTGATTGAAGATGCTTGGCCTAAATAAGTTAAGTCTGCGTTCTCTAATTTGAATCCTTGCTCTTCGCTAATGACAGTACCTGCAGTTAGGATCGCAATATCAGTTAACATTTCTTTTCTTCTGTCACCAAAACCTGGTGCTTTTACAGCAGCAACTTTTATAGTACCACGTAATTTATTCACAACCAATGTAGCCATTGCTTCACCTTCTAAGTCTTCAGCAATAATCACTAATGGACGACTTGTTTGCGCTACTTTCTCTAAAATATGTAAGATGTCTTTCATTGCTGAAATCTTCTTATCATAAATTAAGATATAAGGGTTTTGCATTTCTGCTTCCATCTTTTCGCTATTGGTAACGAAGTAAGGAGAAACGTATCCACGATCAAATTGCATACCTTCTACAACATCAACTGTTGTATCCGTTCCTTTTGCTTCTTCAACAGTGATCACACCTTCTTTACCCACTTTGCTCATTGCAAGGGCAATTAATTTACCAATTTCATTATCGTTGTTAGCAGAAATAGAAGCAACTTGCTCAATCTTTTTAGCGTCGTTACCAACAGTTTGAGATTGTGCTTTTAAACTTGCTACTACTTTTTCTACTGCTTTATCAATACCGCGTTTTAAATCCATTGGATTTGCACCAGCAGTTACGTTTCTTAAACCTTCACCAATAATAGCTTGTGCTAAAACAGTTGCAGTCGTTGTACCATCACCAGCTTGATCAGCGGTTTTGCTTGCAACTTCTTTTACCATTTGCGCACCAATATTTTCGATAGGATCTTCTAAGTCAATTTCTTTTGCAACAGAAACACCATCTTTAGTAATAGAAGGTGATCCAAATTTCTTTTCAATCACCACGTTACGACCTTTTGGCCCTAAAGTTACTTTCACGGCGTTGGCTAAAGTGTCAACCCCTTTTTTCATTTTATTTCTCGCTTCTAAGTCGAAAAAAATCATTTTAGACATAATCGGTTAATTTTTAAATTCTTTAATTAAAATTCTTCCTAACAATTAAACAATTGCAAGGATATCACTTTCACGCATGATCAATAAGTCTTGACCTTCGATTTGGATTTCTGTACCAGCATATTTGCCGTATAATACAGTTTCACCCACTTTTACAGTTACAGGCTCATCTTTTTTACCAGGACCAGCAGCTACAACTGTTCCACGTTGTGGCTTCTCTTTTGCAGTGTCTGGGATGATGATTCCACCAGCTGTTTTCTCTTCAGCAGCGGCAGGCATAACAATTACTCTGTCATGTAGCGGGGTAATGTTTAATTTTTTTGCCGAACTCTTAGCCATAGTTTATCTTTTTAATTGATTAATAAAGGTATTAACATAACTGCTATAACCATGCCATCTGTCTTAAAAGCAAATAGATAGGTCAAAATTTCAGTTCTGCTTGTAATTTTGTTACGAGGACGCAAATTAATGCCAAAAATGTCAGTTTTAAGCAATTTTATTATAGATTTGCAACCCCAATAGCTCTTATAATTATGATGAACCGTAGAAATATCCGAATTAAAGTAATGCAGGTCATGTACATGCTAGACGCTCAAAACGTCTCAACTGCAGCTGGTTTACTTCAAAAAGAGTTTGACAAGACCCGTAATTTATTCGTTTACCTAGTTCATTTAATGCATCAAATTGCAAGTTATGCAGAGATTGAGGCCTTACAAAGAGCCTCTAAAAACCTTCCCAACCAAGCAGATTTAGCTGTCAACATCAAATTAGCCGGAAACAGCATCGTTTGGCAAACCCTTGAATCTGAAAGATTCAAAAAAGCCATCGAGATAGTGAAGCCGCAACAATGGATTGACAATGACATGGTGAAGTCCATATTTCGTCAATTGGTGGAGTCTCCAGAATACAAGGCTTACATCCTTGAGGAAAGCAGAGAAAAAGCCCAGGAAACCGCTATTTTAAAGTTCATTTTTGGAGAACTGATTTTGAATTCTACTAATACAATTGAAACAATTGAATCACACTTTTCCAATTGGGATGATGACGGAGAAATGATAATTGGTTTTATGTTGAATTATTTTCAAAAGCCAGGATCAGTCAATTTCTTAGATTTAGTGGGGGATGAGAAGATGAAATTTGCAAAAGATTTATTGCAAACAGCGATTGAAAAAAAGGAGGTGACAGAGGCCTTGATTGTACCTAAATTAAAAAACTGGGATCCAGAACGTATTGCGGTGATTGACATGATTTTATTAAGATTGGGCGTTTGTGAATTGCTTTATTTTGATACGATTCCTACAAAAGTATCTATCAATGAATACATCGATCTGGCAAAAGAATATAGCACCGAACAAAGTGGCCATTTTGTCAATGGTATTTTGGATAGCATCCACAAAGAATTAGTGGCAAATGGTAAAATTCAAAAGATAAGTCACAAAGCAAAGTAATTGGATTACACTATCTTTGTATTCAAGTTTAAAACATAAACAAAACAAAATGACACAAATTTTATTACAAGCGCCACAACAAGGTGGAACTTTTCAGTTGATCATGTTAGGTGGTATTATCTTGGTTTTTTGGTTTTTCATGATCCGCCCACAAGCTAAAAAAGCAAAAGAGCAAAAGAAATTTATTGATACAATGCAGAAGGGTGATAAAGTGGTTACCATTGCAGGTATTCATGGTACAATCAATAAGGTGAACGAAGACAACACCATTCAATTGGAAGTGAGCCCAGGAAGTTATTTAAAGATTGAAAGATCTTCTATTAGCTTAGAGTGGTCTCAAGCGATCAACAAATAAGACAATGATTTAAATGATACAATCCGAAATTAGCCTCCAAATAATTGGAAACTGATTTCGGATTTTTTTTGAACTGCTTATGGCAACAATGATTGGTTTAACAGGAGGGATTGGCTCAGGCAAATCGGTGGTAGCAAAAATATTTACTACCCTTGGTATTCCTGTGTTCAATGCCGATGAAGAAGCCAAACATATCATGCAAAGCAATCCTGAGATGAAAGCTAAATTGATTGAACAATTTGGTAGAGATATATATAATGAGCATGGCTTGGATAAAGAAAAATTAGCATCCATTGTTTTCAATGATTCCTTTCAATTACAATTACTCAATGCCATAGTGCATCCAATGACCATTCAAGCAGCCAAAGAATGGGCGGCAAAACAAACCAGTCCTTATGTGATTAAAGAAGCGGCTTTGATATTTGAATCGGGTGCTGCGGATGGTTTGTTTAAAGTGATAGGTGTAACTGCCCCCTTATCATTAAGAATACAAAGAGTCATGCAAAGAGATGGTGTTTCTAAAGAGCAAGTAGAAGCGCGTATGCAACATCAAATATCGGATACCATCAAAATGCGTTTATGCGATTATGTAATTCAGAATAACAATCAAGAAATGTTGATTCCACAGGTCTTAGAATTAGATAAAGCGATTAGAGCGGCTTTATAATTTTATAACACCAACGTTTTAATCTTCCTTCAAAATCAAATGGAGTGGTGGCCTTGGTGATGTCTTTGATTTGATCACTCTTTATTTGCTCGGCTTCAATAATGAATTGCGTAAAGTTGGTACTAAAATATAAGATGCCTCCTGGCTTCATTGCTTTTAGCATATCATTGATCAATTCAACATGGTCTCTTTGAATGTCTAAGATATCCTTCATTCTTTTACTATTGCTAAATGTAGGCGGATCCATCACCACTAAATCATAAAAATTGATGGGCAATGATTTCAAATATTGTTTGACATCTGCATGTATAAATTGATAGGCCGAAGAGGGGGGTATTTGATTGAGTTTAAAATTATCTTCACTCCAACTTAAATAGGTTTTAGATAAGTCAACCGAAGTCACTGATTTTGCGCCTGCTTTTGCAGCATACACAGAAAAGGAACTGGTGTAACTAAATAAGTTTAAAAAATGCATATCCTTTGATTCTGCCTGCACCATTTGTCTGGTGACACGGTGGTCTAAAAATAAACCAGTATCTAAATAGTCGGTTAGGTTGACTAAAAACTGTAAGCCATTTTCATTGACTGTGATGATCTTTGATTCCGTGACTGCTTCTTTTTCGTATTGTCCTTCACGATGAGACATACGCTTGCGTAATTTCACATACATCTTATCAATAGAAACACCCGTCATGTCTGCAATGATTTTTTTAGTTTCTATAAACCAAATCTCATGTTCCTCGTCGGTGAGTGCATGTCGTCTGTTATACTCGGCAATGTAAATGTACTCCTCGTACAATTCTACACAAATGGGAAATTCTGGTAAGTCATGGTCATAAAGTCTCCAGCAAGTGACATTGAGTCGCTTAGCTTGTTTTAAACGATGCTTATAATTTTTAAGCAATCGATTTTCAAACATTTGAAATTTTTCGGGCGTCATGTATAGAGGACTTATTTTAAAGTAGCCAATGCTTCTCTAATTCTAGCCCAAGCTTTTTCGATATTTTCCATGCTGTTTGCAAAAGAGAAACGTACACAATGCGGCTCGCCAAAAGCATCACCCATCACAGAAGATACATGCGCCGTATTTAATAAGAACATGCTAAGGTCTGAGGCATTTGTAATGGTTTGTACTCCATCAGATTTACCATAATAACTACTCACATCTGGAAAGACATAGAAAGCGCCTTCTGGAGCAAAACATTTAAATCCAGGCATGGCATTCACCAATGCTAAAGTGGTTGTTCTGCGACGTGTAAATTCTTCTGTCATTGCGATAGATGGTTTTAAATCGCCCACTAAGGCAGCCACCGCAGCTTTCTGGGTGATAGAACTAGTGCCTGATGTAAATTGACCTTGTAATTTTTCCATCGCTTTTGCTAAAGTAATATTGGATGCAGTATATCCTAAACGCCAACCGGTCATTGCAAATCCTTTACTCAATCCATTAATTACAATGACTTGGTCTTTTATCTCAGAAAATTGTGCAATGCTTTCGTGCTTGCCAATAAAGTTGATGTATTCATAAATCTCATCCGATAAGATGGTGATTTGAGGATATTTTTTAAACAAGTTCGCCAATGCTTCCAATTCTGCTTTGCTGTATACCGCACCAGAAGGATTACAAGGAGAGGAGAACATGAACACTTTTGTCTTTGGAGTGATGGCTGCTTCTATTTGTGCAGGCGTTGCTTTGAATCCAGCTTCTACTGTGGTTCTGATTTCAACTACTTTACCACGCGCAATTTTTACCAATTCAGAATAAGTCACCCAATATGGTGTAGGGATAATCACTTCTTCACCTTCATCTACTAAAGCCAATATTGCATTGGCTAAACTTTGCTTCGCACCAGTAGATGTAATGATTTGTTCAGGGGTATAATCTAAATTATTATCTCTTTTTAATTTAGTACAAACGGCTTCTCTTAAATCTAAAAAACCTGCCACTGGGGTGTAGTGACTCCAGTTGTCATTGATGGCTTTGATCGCTGCATCTTTAATATGCTGTGGCGTATCAAAATCTGGTTCACCTAAACTTAGGTCAATTACATCAACACCTGATGCCCTTAATTCACGACCTAATTTGGCCATTTTTAAAGTTTCTGGTTCACTAAATCTGTTTAAAAGAGATGATAATTCCATGGAGTTTTATTTGTAACTCGAATTTCGCAAATTATTACCAAACAGCCATCCTTTTTACCTTGCATTTAGCATTAAATTATGCCCTAATTGTGCATATCTACTGTAAACTCACTTAAATTTGTTTTACTTATGGAAAAGTTCATCTCTGTGTTTGATATGTTTAAAATTGGTGTAGGACCTTCAAGTTCACACACCCTAGGACCTTGGTTGGCTGCAAAGCATATGATAAAAAGGGTTATTGCTTTATCTGATGTTAAAAATATCAATGCATTGCATGTGTACCTCTATGGTTCATTGGCTAAAACGGGGAAAGGACACGGAACAGATACAGCTATATTAATGGGCTTACAAGGCGAAGATCCTGTCACAACAGATACGCGTTTGATTGCGCAAAAAGTGCAAGCCATCAAAGAACAGCAGACCATTTTATTAAATGGCGTGCATTCAATCCAATTTGATTATAATAATCATTTAGTTTTTTTAAAGGATAAAAGTTTGCCCTACCATCCTAATGCGATGCAATTTGTGGTTGAATTAAAAGATGCTGTAAAAACCTTTACTTATTATTCGGTTGGAGGTGGATTCATAGAGACAGAAGCATCAGAAGATGGCTTAGAGTTAGGCCATTTAATTGAGGATAAAAAGGAAACGAATATCGAAGTGCCATTTAATTTTTTTTCAACTAATGATTTAATTCATTGGTGTATCAAAACGGGTTTGCCTATTTCTGATATTGTAAAAGAAAATGAAAAGCAATTACATACGGAACAAGCATTAGAGAAAGGCCTGGATCGTTTATGGAAGACGATGTTGGATTGTATTTATAAAGGCGTGCATGCGGAAGGCATTTTACCAGGTGGATTGCAAGTGCACAGAAGAGCGCACGATTTGAATGCTAAATTATTAAAAAAGGAAATTCAAGCGAATAAGTCTAGTGTAGAAAGTAATCTTGAAGGCGATACAGCAACTAATTTAGATTCTAATCATCTTGAACAGTGGATGCAACAAATACAAAGTGGCGGTGCTGACTTTACTTATATATTAGATTGGGTAAGTTGTTTTGCATTGGCCGTGAACGAAGAGAATGCAAGTTTTGGTAGGGTAGTCACTGCACCCACCAATGGCGCTGCTGGTGTGATTCCTGCGGTATTAATGTACGCGATTAATTTTTGTAATAAAGGAAGTCAACAAGACATTCATCGTTTTTTATTGACTGCCAATGCGATTGGTATTTTATTTAAAAATGGTGCGACAATTTCTGCAGCGATGGGTGGATGCCAGGCAGAGATTGGAGTTTCATCTGCGATGGCTGCAGCAGGATTGACAGAATTATTAGGCGGTAACCAACGACAAGTATTAATGGCTGGAGAAATTGCCATGGAACATCATCTAGGATTAACCTGTGATCCGGTGGGTGGATTGGTTCAGATTCCATGTATTGAACGAAATACCATGGGTGCGATCAAAGCGATTACTGCAGCGCAATTGGCTTTGCAAAGTAAACCAGATTATGCCTTGGTAAGTTTAGACAAAGTCATTCATACGATGTGGCAAACTGCGTTGGATATGAATGTAAAATACAAAGAGACTGCAGACGGAGGATTGGCCATGCAAATTCCAATTGGTTTAGCGGAATGTTAAATTAAGCTTCAATCGCTGCTTCATCTACCAAACTAAAATCTTGGATCACATTGTACAAAGTACCTCTTTCAATTGGGGTTCTTTTTGCTTGTTTGATGAGTCTTACCAATTCCAAGGTTGTCATTGCAGGATTCTGTTCTTCGCTTCCAGCCATGGAGTAAATCTTAGTGGTATCATCGATGGTGCCATCAATATCATTCACACCATAACTCAATGTCAATTGAGCCACTTGTCGACCTAACATGGGCCAGTATGCTTTGACATGCGGGAAATTATCCAAGTACAATCTTGAGATGGCATACATTTTTAAATCTTCGAGCATGGTTGATTCAGGAACATCATGCATTGCATTGTCCTTGTTGCGAAACTTAAGTGGAATAAATGTATTAAACCCTTTAGTTTGGTCTTGTAATTGTCTAAGGCGTTCCATATGATCTATACGGTGTTCGTATTTTTCGATATGGCCATACAGCAGGGTTGCATTGCTATGCATGCCTAGTTCATGTGCTGTTTGGTGAATTTCCAACCATCCATTGGCATCCACTTTATCATCACAAATAATAGTACGAATATCCGGATGAAAAATTTCGGCACCCCCACCAGGTAAAGAATCTAATCCTGCTTCATGTGCTAATTTCATTCCTTCTTGAATAGATACTTTTGCTTTACGGAACATATAATCCAATTCAACTGGTGTAAAGGCTTTGATATGTAATTCGGGACGATGTGCTTTAATAGCGCGCATTAAGTCCAAGAAAAATGCTAAGGTTAATTTAGGATGCACTCCACCTACTATATGCACTTCGGTAACAGGTTTGCCATCATAAGATTTTACGATATCCATCATTTGGTCTATCGTTAATTCCCATCCTTCTTCTTTATGGGCATATAATTTTGAATAAGAACAAAACTTACAAGAGAAAACACAAACATTGGTAGGTTCGATATGAAAATTGCGATTAAAATAAGTGAGGTCACCATGCAATTCATTTCTTTTCCAGTTGGCTAAAGCACCTACATAGGGAAGAGATGATTTTTCGAATAAAGCGACACCATCTTCAAAACTGATGCGTTCGTTTTGTAAGATTTTTTGACCAATTGCTTTTAATGTAAGGTCTTCTTGAGCATCAACCAACACTTGAATTTGCGCCTTATTCATAAACGATGAAATTAAGCCACAAAGTTACTTAATAAGGGCTTGATTACCATCTTATGTTTAAACTCTTTATCAATATTTAAGCTAAGCTTTAACCTTGATTGTGCTACTGGTAAACAAATCTTAGCCAATTAAAATACCTGCAATACTTGCGGATAAGTATGAAGCTAAGGTTCCGGCTAGTAAGGCTTTAAGGCCTAATTCGGCAAGGTCTTTACGGCGTGTTGGCGCTAATTCCCCAATACCACCAATTAACATGCCTACACTGCTGAAATTGGCAAAACCACAAATGGCAATACTCACAATCAACAAACCTTTCTCTGTTACAATTGGGATCACTTTGCTGGTTAAACTTTTAAACGCAACAAATTCATTGATGGTTAATTTTTGACCAAGTAAGGTAGCTGCATTCTGTACATCTACATTTGGGATACCCATGGCCCAAGCCATTGGGTAAAATAGTTTGCTAAAAATAAAGTTCAAGCTTAAATCTACATTGGCACTAAAAAGATGGCCAATTTTTAATAAGCTCCAGTCTACTAATGCGATTAAGGCAATAAATCCAATCAACATGGCAATCACGTTCATGGCAATTTTAAAACCATCACCAGCACCATGTGTAATGGCGTCGATGGTGTTACTATATTGACTCTTTACTTCTAAAGTAACTTTTCCCATTGTTTGAGAAACTTCAGTCTCAGGAAATAAAATTTTTGCAATCACCAAAGCACCAGGCGCGGCCATTAAACTTGCAGTAATTAATTTTGGTGCTAAGTCCATACCAGCTTGAGCACCCATATTGGCATATACCACAAGGATTCCACCGGCAATACAAGCTAAGCTTCCGCTCATACTTGCTAAAATTTCACTCTTGGTCATAGTCGGTAAATAGGGACGTATCATCACTTGCGCTTCTACTTGTCCAACAAATGCACTTGCTACATTACTTAAGGCTTCTGCGCCACTCACACGCATAATAAAATTCATTGCCTTTGCAATCACTGATATAATGCGTTGCATGATACCAAAATGATAGAATAAGGCTACTAATACACATACTAAAATGATGGTTGCTGTGACGTTGAAAGCAAAGACAAATCCACCATTGGTAAAGTCAGTTGCACCTGCAGGACTCATCGCGGCAACCCCACCATATACAAACGCTGCACCTTGACGTGCAAATTCTTCTATCTTCCCCATGCCTTTACCCAAAATTTGAAAGAACTTGGTAATGGCAGGTATTTTTAAAATCAAAACTCCTATGGTTAACTGAAGGGCTAAACCACTTAGTACTAAGCGATAGTTGATTCTTTTTTTATTGTTGGAAAACAAAAAAGCAATCATTAAAATCAATACTATGCCTATCAGGCCTTGGAATCTATCCATTGGGTTAATTTAGGAAAGGAAGGTAATTAATTTATTGTTATTTTTTTGATTACAGTACATAAAAAATCCCACTCGGTTGAATGAGCGGGATTTCCTTAAAGTCCTTATTTCAATTACATGTGAGATTGAATCTTTTTGTCTAAAACAGCCTTTGGTACTGCGCCAATTTGCTTATCTACCACTTCGCCACCTTTTACAAAAAGGATCGCTGGTATTGAAGTAATGCCAAAATTCATGCTTAAAGTAGGATTCACATCCACATTCACTTTGCCAATATTCACTTTGCCTTCGTACTGAACAGCTAATTCTTCGATCACTGGTCCAATAGCACGACATGGTCCACACCATTCTGCCCAAAAATCGATTACACTTAATTTATCACTCTCAATCACTGTTTGTTGAAAGTTCGCGTCTGTAAATTCTAATGCCATAATTGTGTTTTTATATTTTTCTTGTTCTTAATTGTAGTAATACAAAATTAGCTCCAAACTTTAATATCTGCCATCTTGACTTTTCCACTTTAATATTCCTCGTTGGGGACAATTAGTTGGCTAGTTTCACTTGAACATTCAATTCTGGGTTCAGGTCTAGGAACTGAACAAAGTCATCGTTCACCAAAAAGCCTTTCTCAATCGTCAATAAACTTGCAGCAAGTTGCTCCCTTGGTTCTACAAATGTAATTTTAAGGGAAGTCCTTCCTGGATTTGCTTTGATGTTCTTCTCAAAAAATTCAATCATGTCGGCCCTTAGGTTTGCTGGATGTAAACTCAACTCCACAGTTCGGGTTTGTAGCTGCTTCACTGTTTCTAAAAGTGACATTGTCTGCAACTTAAATTCAAAGTTATTAGGTTGATTGAATCTATTTCTGAAGGATCCGTTGATACAGACTTTTTGTCCCACTTCTAAATAATTCTGGAATTTGACATAATCCTCACTCCATAATATAAAGTCTGTCTTGCCAGTAAAGTCTTCTATTGCAAATGAACCAAAGTTTTTACCTGTTTTAGTGATTCGGTGTTGTACTTCTGTCACTAAACCAGCGAGTTTAAAATTTTTCCCTAGGTTATTGGGGAAACTAATCAAGTTGTCTTTTACCTCGTTGTATTCATTGATAGGCGTGAAGGCGTAATGCTTTAATTCAAAATTAAAATGGTCCAAAGGATGCCCACTCATGAACATACCTGTAATGTCTTTTTCGTGGTCTAGTTTCTCGGTCAAAGTCCATTCCTCACAGAGTGCTAATTTAGGAATAGGCACTTGCATGGCCGAAGGTAAATCACCAAATAGGGTATTGGTGCTACCAGTGGTCATAGACTGAATAGCTTGTGCATAGGCAATTAATTTTTCCATGCCATTGGTGCGATCCCCATCCCCGGTATTAAAATATTGTGCACGATGGTATTCAGGGAAGCAATCAAAAGTACCAGAGTAGGCCAAACTTTCTAATGATTTTTTATTCACTGCTTTTGACAATACTCTTTTAATAAAATCAACCATGGTTTCAAAATGTCCGCCTTTATCTCGCTCAATAATGATAGCTTCTATTGCAGCTTCGCCAACGCCTTTTAATCCGCCTAATCCAAAACGAATTTCTCCATTTTTATTGACAGAGAAACCTTGTAAGGATTCATTGATATCTGGACCCAATACTTTTATACCCATACGTTTACACTCTTCCATAAAGAAGGTGATTTTATCGATACTACCTGCATGGTTTAACACAGCAGACATATATTCTCCGGGATAGTGTGCTTTTAGATAAGTTGTTTGATACGCCACATAAGCATAACAAGTAGAGTGCGATTTATTAAAGGCGTATTGTGCAAATGCCTCCCAGTCGGTCCAAATTTTATCCAATGCTTTTTCGGCATGTCCATTTTTCACAGCCCCTTCTACAAACTGTGCTTTCATTTTATCCAACACGGATTTTTGTTTTTTACCCATGGCTTTACGAAGTACATCCGCATCTCCTTTGGTAAATCCAGCAATCTTTTGACTGAGTAACATCACCTGCTCTTGGTAGACCGTAATTCCATAGGTGTCGGCCAATATTTCTTCCATGATAGGCAAGTCATATTGAATGGCTTCACGACCATGTTTACGTTCAACGAAATTTGGGATATACGCCATGGGGCCTGGTCGGTACAAGGCGTTCATCGCAATTAGATCTGCAAATTTATCGGGCTTTAATTCACGTAAATATTTTTGCATACCCACACTCTCAAATTGGAAAGTGGCATTGGTTTCTCCTCTTTGGTATAAATGAAAAGTGGTTTCATCGTCTAATGGAATTTTATCCAAGTCGATGGTGACGCCATGGTTTTGTTTAATTAATTGCAAAGTAGTTTTCAAAATAGAAAGGGTCTTTAAACCCAAGAAGTCCATTTTAATTACACCTACTTCTTCAATCACAGATCCTTCGATTTGAGTCACCCATAAAGTAGAATCTTTTGCAGTCGCAACGGGCATAATTTCCGTTAAGTCACTCGGTGCAATGATAATACCTGCAGCATGAATGCCCGTATTACGAATAGATCCTTCTAAACGTTCTGCTTCATGTAATACCGCTGCTCTTAAATCATTGCCTGCATAAATCTCTCTTAACTTTTTGATGTTATCAATATCGTCCGACTGATAACCTTCTCTTTCGGCTAAAGATTTTTCACCTTCTTTTACCGTGATGGGTGCATGCAAACAACGATTGAGTTCGGTGCCTGGTTTATCTGGAACTAATTTTGCTAATAAATTGGATTCGGATAAAGGTAGATCCATCACACGAGCCACATCCTTGATACTACTTTTTGCCGCCATTGTACCATAAGTAATAATTTGTGCCACCTGTTCCTTACCATATTTTTCTACTACATAATCAATCACTTTCTGACGGCCTTCATCATCAAAGTCCGTATCAATATCGGGCATGCTCTTACGATCTGGATTTAAGAAACGCTCAAATAGTAATTGGTATTTTATCGGGTCAATATTCGTGATGCCAATACAATAGGCTACTACAGAACCGGCAGCAGATCCACGACCAGGGCCCACAAACACATCCATCTCTCTACCAGCTCTAATAAAATCACTCACAATTAAAAAGTAACCAGCAAATCCCATGGTTTGAATGGTGAACAATTCAAAATCAATTCTTTCTTGAATTTCTGCTGTAATAGCGTCGTATCTTTTATGTGCACCTTCCCATGTAATATGTTTTAAGAACTCCCACTGATTCATGTTAGCTTCCTTGTGAATCTGAAAACTTTTTGGAATAGGGAATGCGGGTAGGAGGATGTCTTTCTTTAAATTCAAGACTTCCACTTTATCTACAATGGCATTGGTATTGTCAATGGATTCAGGGATATCACTGAACAACTCAATCATTTGGGATTGGGTCTTGAAATAAAATTCATTATTAGGAAACTTGAATCTTCTATTTTTTACTTGAAGTTCGTCATTGACAAAATCATCAAATCCTGGAGTAGATTGTTTTTCGCCTGTGTTGATACACAATAAAATATCATGCGCATTGGCATCGTCTTCGTTGACATAATGGCTATCGTTGGTCGCAATCACACTTACTTTATGCTTTTTTGAAAATTTTAGTAAGGTATTATTAATAATCTCCTGTTCTGGTATTTGATGCCTTTGGATTTCGATATAATAATCTTCACCAAATAAATCCAACCACCACTTGAATTCTTTTTCTGCAGCATCTTCACCATCTCTAAGAATGGCTTGAGGTACATGCGCACCAATACAACAGGTAGTGGCAATAATCCCTTCATGGTATTTTTCAATCAGTTCTTTATCAATTCTTGGGTACTTACTATACATCCCTTCGATATAGCCTAAGGAAGTAAGTTTGATGAGGTTTTGATACCCCACCGCATTCTTTGCTAATAAGACTTGGTGAAAACGATCGTCTTTATGTTCCTTTGTAAATTGTTTAATATGCCTGTCCTTCACCACATAAAATTCACAACCAACAATTGGTTTTACAGTGGGCGCTAAAATGTCTTTACCATTGTCGTCTTTGCCAATGACTTTCGTATTTTTCCATGCCTGACTTACAAAATTAAATGCCCCAAACATATTGCCGTGATCGGTAATGGCGAGTGCAGGCATTTCGTCCTTGATGGCTTTTTTATACAAACCATCAATGGATGCAGCACCATCTAGTAATGAATATTGCGTGTGAACGTGTAAATGTGAAAATTTGGGCATTTGGGATATCGGGATAAGGCACAAATATCGTAAAAAAGGAGGGCTTGAGGGGGCTTAATTTTCCACAAAAAAGGGTTAAAATCTGCTTGATTGAGGCAATTTTACCGTTCTTGACTTATCTTTCCACTGATGCAAAAAGGCAAATTTACCATATTAGGGTTCCTAGTTTTGATGACGACTTTGACAAGCTGTACTTCTATGTCTAAGTTTACGCAGTCTGTTAAAGCAAAAACAGCTCAGATCAAAGCTAAAACAACTCAGCTAGTAGCAAAGCCCAAAAGAGTTTTACCCGCTGTTGTAGCTGTCCCTGAAACCAACAATGAAACTAATGAGACCATTGAGTTTTTAGATAATATTTCGGTAAAGCCAGGAAGAATCTATTTGAAAAAAGTATCGGATGCTTTGGAAGCAGAACCTGTTTTAACAAAACCAGAACTTGCAGATAGAATGCCAGATAATTTAACCGATGTGGAGAAATCCAATTGGTTACAATTAAAGTATTCAATTCAAATGGATATTGCCGTAGAAGAAATGAATAATATCCCTTTACTTCAAAAAATAGATGAGTGGTGGGGCACACCATATCAGTATGGTGGCTCAAGTAAAAGGGGCGTGGACTGTTCTTATTTTACATTAGATGTAATGAACGCTATTTACAATACCAATTTAAAAAGAACAGCTGCAGAACAATATGATCAAAGTGAAAAAATTGATTGGTCAGATTTAAAGGAAGGTGATTTGATTTTCTTTAAAACAGATGGCAGTCGTTCTATTACGCATGTAGGTATTTACATGACCAATAATAAATTTGTACATGCTTCTACCAGCCAGGGAGTAACGATTAGTGATTTATCACAACCTTATTGGCAAAAACGTTTGTACAGTTTAGGCAGGGTGCCTAAGCAATAGTTTTATTAAACTATTTTAAATTAATTCACTTGCTCAAATCGAAGGTAGTATTGACTTTCGATTGTTTTTACAAAATCTTGTAAATTAAAATTTGGATCCTGAATTAAGCGTTGTTGAGGCTGATAGTCCATGGGCATGAAACTATATTTTTTACCCAAATAATTAAAGTGTAGAGGTAAATTAAAACCAGTGACACAGTTTTTAAATTGGTAGGTCAATATTTTTTCTTTTACATTATAACTATAACTGAATACAGGAATTTGGGTGGTTCTTAAGTATTGATCAAATACTTTTTGAAATCCAAAATTAGCGCGCAAAGAAATATAATTTTCAACTTGTTCAGTCGTTACAGTTTGATGATAAAACTGTGAATTCAATCCCATTAAAATATTTCTAAATAAACTATCATTATTAATTGCATGACGAATTGTATGTAATAAATTAGCACCTTTTGGATACATGTCCCCGCTACCTTCTTGATTCATACCGTATTTTCCAATGACTGGGATATCATTGCTGATATTTTTACGTAAGCCAAAATTGTATTCGTCTCCTGCTTTCTTGCCATGGAAATATTCTGTAAATAAGGTTTCAGAATAACTTGTAAAACCTTCATGCACCCACATATCTGCAATATCTTTTGTACTGATATTATTGGCAAACCACTCATGTCCACTTTCATGTATAATAATATAATCCCATTTTAATCCCCAGCCAGATCCAGATAAATCACGACCTAAATAGCCATTCATATATTTATTCCCATAAGCGATTGCTGACTGATGTTCCATGCCTAAATGGGGGCTCTGCACCAATTGATATCCATCCTCGTAAAAAGGATA
>CAMDNL010000002.1 GCA_945902975.1 Chitinophaga pinensis | reverse complement strand
GTGATGCAGACCATTCAGGCTTTGGATGGTGGAGCAAAATCAGTGGGTGATTTGCTTGAAAAGAATTGGTCTACGATGAAGCAAATGAACGAGCGCAGAAAAGAGATGTGGAAGGCTTCAAGATGGCAACGATACAATGACTTTAGAATTTTTATAATGGGTGTTAAAGGCAATACCGAATTGTTTGGCGATGGTGTGGTGTATGAAAATGTATGGGAAGAGCCTAAAGCATTTAGAGGACAAACTGGTGCGCAGGACGACATTATTCCTATGCAAGATATTTTTTCTGGGGTGATTTTTTATTATCCAGAAAATGAACTCACAAAATATTTATTAGACCTTAGATTATACCGACCAACCTGTGTGCAAGACTTTTTCAAAGACCTTGAAAATTCTATGAAAACATTGCATCCAAAGGGTTTGATGGGTAAATTAGTAGAAAACAAAGATGTCACTGGGCTTTGTTATTTATTAGGCATTTTAGAAGAAATTTACCATTTCAGAAATGGACATTGGCAGTTTGTTCAAAAATATATCATGGCCAATACGAAGTATGCAATGGCAACAGGAGGCACTCCAATTACATCATGGATTCCAAATCAAATTTTATCTGTTATTCGTCAGATGGAAGATGTTATAACTGCTATTAATCAAATTGGCAAATCAGATCAAGCAGAGGCCAATGCTATTTTCGAGCATAATGTTAAATTATTACCTACTAAAAAAGGTTTGATCAATGGACAACTTGAATTGATTCATAAGAACGACTTTTCTGCAGAAGCAGTATTTGCTTTGAATCAAAAGTTCGGCTATGATGATACTAAGTAGTATAATTACTTTTCAAATTCAATAAAATGCTCTGATGCGTATTCGTCGTCACCTGGTTTTATTCTTTTAACAAAAAATCGTGCACGCTTTCCAAGTTTAACCGATGTGTACCTTTCCTTAATATCATTCGGATCATTTAATGGTTGTAAGGAAGGGTACCATAAAATATAACCTGGTTTCTGAAAAACCAATTCAGGTTTTGACCAATCCTGGCTATTGTTTCCAGCACCTAAGTCTTTATGTTTATTAAAGGAGATATAGATTTTATCCCCTTGCCATGATTTCCCCTCTACTTTACCCATCATCATCACCCAACAATTCAAATAAGTATTCCAACTAACCGATGGTCCCCAATGAAATCCTCCTGTTGGAGAGGAAGCACCACCACCTCCTTCATTGATTGGAATTTGTAAAGAACGAACTGGCACCCCATAACTATCATAAGCAATAGAGAAGGATTTACCATCCCATCTTTTTGCTTTTCCAACTGGGTTATCTAGATCTTTTAATGCTATACGAGCTATACTAATGCACTGACCACTCCACTCTTTTTGTACATTATATGTTTTTGCATCATATACACCAGGATAACCATACTCTCCATAAAATAAATACAAATAATCGCCACTTGCAACTGCAGACGGATCGCCAACACCACCCGCAAATGTATTTGATGTATTAAATGGTTTAAGAATCATTCTTGGATCATAATCTTCAATAAAAATACCTCTGTTATCCCAGCTTTTTCCACCATCCACCGACTTCATCACACCAATTCTGCATACAGCTGCAGGACTTTCTGGACCTGTTAAACCTTGCGGCCAAAGTACATTATTGTATCCTTCTTTACTAATTGAATCATAGGGTAAGGTACTTGGATAATTTTCGTTGTGATAAATGCCATACAATGTTTTACCACTTACATCTTTTGAATCTTGGTAAACTGTTTCAAACCATACAGCTCCATGCAATCCTTTCTGGCCAATAGGTACATTACTAGGCATGACAGGATTAAAAAATTTACTTGCAGGGTTTTTAAAAACAACTTCTGCATTTTCACCATCTGAATATTTTAAATCTTTTGCATAGCCCCACAATGGATCTTCGCCATATTTGCCAGGGAATATTCTAAAAGTATCTCTTATCCAAACTTCTGCCATATTACAATCAACAAAAGAATTGAATGTAATTTTTGGAGCAGGAATTAATTTAAACTTTGGGGTCGTACTAGGTTTTTCATTTACATTCAACTTAGGCATAGAAAAAAAACCTACAATAAAAGTGAGCCATGAGATTAGAATTAAAAATTGCATTTTATATCAGTTTGATGTTAATCTACTTATTGATATAAATTTAAGAAAAAAAAGAAAATGCACAAACACTAGTTTAAGCACAAGGGCTTTGGTCTTAAACAAGACACCCAAACTACTTTGGTGAGATTACATTATGGTTGGGTATTTCTATTATGTTCTTTTCATCCTTATCAGGCCGGCAGTATATTACTTTAATCTCTCCACTATTTACCTATATTTTACTTGTTTATATAAGTGGTGTTAGAATTTTAGAAATTTCAGGGAAGGAGAAATGGGGTCATTTAGACAGCTATCAATAGTATATCCTTAGAACACCTTCTTTATTTCCATTTTCTAATCTGTTTAAATAAAATATATTTAACAAATTTTTCTATCAAAAATATAGACCCGAGATTAACAGGCTGCAATATTGTTTATATAGTATTAAATTAGTAAAGCCAAGATTTTAAGTCTACTCCCTTTGGGGCTCTTGTTTTTACCTCTTGTGCCCATTTATTAATAAACATTTGATGGTAACGTAATCTGCTTATATAGTTAGGCTGTGTATGGTCACCATTCCAACAATGCTCTGCTCTATCTCCATAATCAATTACGCAATTACAACTTGGATTCTTTAATTGTTTTAACATATCCTCGGCTGTGTAAACTGCATTGTTTAAATAGTAGTTATCCATATCGCCCACGTATAAATGAATTTTACCCTTTAGTTGTTCACCAATTTTTGGCCAATCCCTTTTAATAATATGTGCTAAGTCGTAGTTTTCTTTCCAATAGGCAGCAACCGACTTGTCAATTGTACCACTGTGTTTATCAAATATTCTTTTTGGATAACCGTCTTCACCCATTGGAGAGAAAACAGCCTCCCATACATCATATTGATCTCCACTTCTAGAATGGGTTCCTAAAGCAAGTTCTCTTTGATTGGTTTCTTTGATGGTAGAATTAATATGTCCTAAATAATTTCTATGCGATGGTCTTGCTAAATCTTTGAAATCACTTTTTGCATAGTAAGCATTTTCGTCTTTATAAATATTAATGGTTGTATAATGATTAAAATCTATTGGATCTGGGCATGCTGCATAAGCGCCATTGTACTCATTTGGATAGAATACTTGAACTGCAAGGGCTTCCCATCCTCCTGTTGATCCACCATAAGTAAATCTTGCCCAACCTTGTCCAATTCCTCTAAATTGCTTTTCAATTTCGGGAATTAATTCATAAGTAATAGCATCTCCATAAGGGCCCATATTTGCAGAATTTACTGCGTAAGAATCATCGTAGTAGGGTGTTGCATGTTGTATTTCTATGGCCAATACTCTAGGAAAATTTGGCCCTGTCCATTGTTTATAAAACTGATAGGCTTCTTCTTCTTGTATTTTATTATACCCAGTTATATTAAATCGGGCACTTGTATCTGGAATTAAGTTGGGGTTTGGGGGCGTTGTACTAAAGCCACTAAGATCTGAAGGGAAATGTCCGTGATAAATTGCCAATGGGTATTTCACATTTGGATGTGTATCAAATCCTTCAGGAAGTAAAATATGTGCACCCAGGTACATTGGCCTACCCCAAAATTCAGTTAGTAACTTACTTTGAATTTTAATATGTTTAATATATTTTGAGTCAGTTGGTTCTATTATCGGGGGTATGATTTGATCAATAGTTAGTTGAACTACTTCTGTATTTTTGGGATCAAAATGAATTTTTATTGGTTTTGAATAAATATTACCGGGTGCTAAATTCCAATGCTGGCCTTCTCCACGATCCATTGGCAGTTTTACTACTTTACCATTTTTAAGGTGAAAAGTTTCATATTTATGCAAAAGTACTTGAACGTAGTAGTCTCCTGCTGGTATATCACTAAGCCTTTCTTTCGGGAAACCATAGGCCTCTTGTGCAATACTTTGCGTTGATCCAATGGCCCACTGGTCTACATTTTTACCTAAAATAATTTGGGTACTAAGCGCGTCACTAATTTGGAATCTTGGCTCTGCTGCATTGTTATTAGAAAAAAGTAATAATAGTCTTCCGTCAAAATTTTCAGTATGTAAATTATTATTAATTTTTACATTAAACATTTGAGCACTTAATTCAAATCCATTTAGTAAAAAAATGCTTACGTAACATATTGTTTTAAATAAATTTATTTTCATGTAATTTTTTTTAATTAATGTTTATCTTCTTCTTCTGCATAATCTGCACCAGGGGCTGCCATAATACTTCCTAAGAATAAGGCGTTTAAAAATAATTTGTTTGTTCCATACCAAGTTCCTCTAAAATTTGGTTCGTCTGCAAATAAAATGACTCTTCCACTTCCCTCAGCGCCTACTAAGATAGAAGGTGAATTTTTAATCATTTTTAAAGAATTAGGATGTAGGTAGCCGCCTACTAGAGGAGTATTGGTATACTGCGCAATAGTACTATAGGCACTTGTACTATTTTTAAAAAAGGTAGAATTGTTTTTATAGACAGAAACTTTTCTTTTAGAGAATCCATATCCAATAGGATGGGTCGTATCAAGGTCTATAGAAAAAATAGAGCCACCTAAGGCTTTAGCACCCTCCATATCACTTGCTCTATCGTAATCAAATCTTCCTTTTGTGGTACTGGAGTCAACAGCTAATTTGAATTTAGTAAATCCATTTTTAATGGCCCAATCGGCCCCAGACTTTATAGTAATAAGTGTGTTACCGTTTTGAACCCATGCTTTAATTTTATCTACACTATTTTTATCTAAAAAGTTATAGGCACCTGAAACCATAACCAGTGTATTATACCTTTCTAAACGAACTCTAGAGAAATTTAGAATATCTATTTTAGTAATAGGCATATGCAAGCGTTGGTCTAGTAAATGCCATATTTCACCTGCTTCTGAAGCGGCAACACCAGTTCCTATAATCATTGCTGCTTCCGGCTTTTTGAGTGTTTTTATATAGTTGCTTCCAAGGTCAATACCTGAGTTGCTATATCCTGTTGCCACTGTATGTACTTTTATATTGGCAGCAACACTGGCTTTGCTAACTATATTATACAACTCATCTGCTCCTACTTTTTGTTGTTGAACAGAAATGATAATACTACCATATCCAAAATTCTTATTCTCTCCATTGATATTGGTACTAAAGGTTCTGGTAGCTGTTTGTACAAAAACACCCTCACTTTGTAATGCGTAAATGAATTGATGAATATTATAGTCTGTATTGTTTACCAAGTAAGCATAATTACTTTTTACAATGGGTGTATTATTTAAAACGAGAGCTGCATTTACTTTTTCAGCTAAAACCATACTAGACTTCACCTCGGTAAAAGGAAGTCCGTAGGCATGAATTAAACTCCAAGTAGAAGCGTCGTAAAAAGTACTATCCTTATAAGTAATTTGATTTTCAAAAATACTTTTTACCATAATATAATTATCCTGTGCTGTAGGTACAAAATAATCTGTTGAGTTGGGAACTTTATAAATATCTATTTTGTGCAATAGTAATAAATCAATAAATGCTTTTGTTCTATTAAAATCTTTGGCGTCGCCAAAGCTATACCCTTTAATAATTGAATTTGTGGCTTGTTGCTTTGCTGTTAAATAAAACTGCTTACGTAACTCAATTAAACTTTCTTTCTCTGCTAAAGATGCGGTGATAGTAGCTAAAGAAGCGGTGAACTGATTGCGTATAGTAAAACCAAAAGTGATAGGAATGGTAGTTGTTTCTTGTACATGACCTCGGCTGCTACCTTGCTCGAATAAAAATCCAGCACCACCATAAAAATTTATATAACTGCTACCATAACCAGGGTATAGTTTATCGAATGCTTCTTTGGTAAAATACATAGAGCCGATGCTGTTAGTTGCCTTGGTAAAATATTCACCAAATTTTGGATATATATTTTTGTACAAGTAATCAGGCACAATTGGATTATTACTTGACTCTTTACCTGGATCGAAGTAGAAAGTTGAATTTGTGCCCATTTCATGGTGGTCTGTTTGTACATAAGGGCGCCACTTATGAAAGAAATTAATCCTATTTCTTGTTTCTGGGAAAGTACCTAAGAACCAATCACGATTTAAGTCAAACCAATAATGGTTGAATCTTCCTCCAGGCCAAATTTCATTGTGCTCTCTGTCATTAGGATCAGCAACAGGAGGTGTTCCCTTATGCATATTCGCCCAATGCGTGTGGCGGTCTCTGCCGTCAGGGTTTATAACAGGATCCAATGTAATAATCATATTATTTAACCATTCTTTGGTCTGTTCGCTTTGAGAAGCAGTTAAATAGTAAGCAGTTAACAGGGCTGCTTCACTTGAAGAGGGCTCATTGCCATGCACATTATAGGCCAGATGAATAACCAACGGAACCTTATTATTAGTACCATTTGTTTGATTGGATAAGTGTTGCAATCTAATTTGCTCTAAATTCTTATGGTTTTCTGGAGAAGAAAAAATAGCCACCACTTGTGCTCGACGCTCAAAGGTTTCTCCAATGATTTCAAAGGAAACCTTATCGGATAAGCGATCTAGCTCTTTTAAATAAGCTACAATTCGATCATGCCTTGTATGTTGTTCACCAATGGCATAGCCCAAAAATTGTTCTGGGGTAGGTATACTAGCATCAAAATTTCCTTTATTAGGGTAGAAATAATTGGCCTGCCCCTGCACTAGCAAAAAGGAAAGCATTAAAAAAAGCGATGAAACAATTTTCTTAAGCATGTATTATAGGTTGAATTATGAATAATGTACCTAGCTAATTTACTATAATTATTGGTTAAAAGATGGGTAAAAAGCAGGAGGTTGAAAAAATTACTAACTTAGGGTTTATCTATATTTAAATTAAAAGTTCATAAATATGAAAAATCCAATTATCTGTCTTTTACTCCTTTTATCATTAAGTGTTCAAGCACAGAAGAAAAAATCGAATACTACTACTATTGAAGCTACTAAGCCAATTCTAGATTCAGTATTTAAAAATTTACAATGGAGGAATATTGGCCCAACAAGAGGCGGAAGGGCAAATACCATTAGTGGAGTGGTCAGTAATTCAAAAAGATTTTATGCAGGATACACGGGAGGGGGCGTTTGGGAAACTATCGATGGTGGACTTAAGTGGAAAAATATTTCAGATGGCTTTTTTAATGTGGGTTCTATCGGGGATATTGCTGTTTCTGAATCCGACCCAAATGTTATTTATGTTGGTTCAGGTGAGCATGCTGTAAGAGGTGTAATGACAAGTTATGGAGATGGTGTCTATAAATCTACCAATGGTGGTGTTACATGGAAAAATATCGGACTTGAAAAAACTAGACATATAGCTGATATCGCAGTTCATCCTTCTAATTCAGATATTGTATATGTGGCTGCTCAAGGGACAGTACATGGTCCTAATAATGAAAGAGGGGTTTATAAAACAATAGATGGAGGAGTTAATTGGAAGCGTGTGTTGTATATTAATGATAGTACAGGAATTGCTTCCTTGACAATGGATATGACTAATCCTCGAGTTTTATATGCTGCTTCATGGGAGCATCGCAGATTTCCTTGGACGGTATCAAGTGGCGGAAAAGGTTCTGCTATATGGAAATCTACAGATGAAGGTGTTACTTGGATAAAATTAACAGAAGGCTTGCCTGATTTAATGGGTAAGATTGGATTAAGTGTTTCTAGGGTTAATCCTAATCGTGTATTTGCAATTGTTGAAACAGAAAAAAAGAAATCAGGATTATATCGTTCAGATGATGCTGGTAAAACTTGGGCATTGTTGTCTAACAATCAAGATATATCCTCTAGATCTTGGTATTATATGAAAGTATATGCAGACACAAAAAATGAAAATTTAGTGTATGTTTTAAACGCACCTATGATGCGTTCAATTGATGGAGGAAAAACTTTTACCAACGTGAAAGTCGGACATGGAGACACCCATGACTTATGGATTAATCCAAACAATAATAATGAGATTGGTTTGGCAGATGATGGCGGTGGAGAAATTAGTTATGATCAAGCCAATTCATGGTCTTCTATTATGAATCAAAGTACTGCTCAATTTTATAGAGTAAATACAGATAATTCATTTCCTTATAAAGTATATGGTGGTCAACAGGATAATTCTTCTGTCATTATTGCTAGTAGAAATAATACAGGTGCTATCACTGTGCGTGATTGGAATGCAGGTGCGGGTTGTGAATCAGCTTTTCTAGCATTTGACCCTAATAACCCTGAAATAGTATACGGGGGATGTTATCAAGGGTATATTGAAATGCTCAATACTAAAACAAATGAGGTTAAAGATGTACAAGCATATCCAAGTCTGAATTTAGCAGTCCAGCCAAAAGATATGAAATACAGGTTTAATTGGAATGCGCCAATTGTAACTTCTATGCACAATCCAAAAGTGATGTATCATGCTGCCAATGTATTATTGAAAACCATGAATGGTGGATTAAGTTGGGATGCAATAAGCCCAGACTTAACAAGAAATGATAAATCTAAGCAAGGTCCAGGCGGAGTTCCATTTACCAACGAAGGAGCTGGTGGCGAAAACTATAATACCATTTTTTATGTAAAAGAATCACCACTTGATGCCAATACAATTTATACAGGAAGTGATTGCGGGTTGGTACATGTAACTACAGATGGTGGTAAGACTTGGGCAAATATTACACCAAAAGATTTAGAAGAATGTCAAATAAATAGTATTGAAGCTTCTTCATTTGATAAAGGGGTTATTTATATAAGTGCTACAAGGTATAAGCTAAACGATTATGCCTCTTATACTTATAAAACAACAGACAATGGTGTAACCTGGACAAAAATAAATAATGGCGTTAAAGATGCTGATTTTATTAAAGTAATTAGAGAAGATAAAAAGTTTAAAAATATTTTATACGCTGGCAGCGAGAGAGGCTTTTATATTTCAAATGATGCTGGTAATTCTTGGTCTAATTTTCAATTAAATTTACCTATTGTGCCAGTGACCGATCTTATTATCAGAGACAATGATTTGGTTGCAGCCACTGCTGGTAGAGCATTTTGGATTTTAGATGATCTAAGTACAGTGCAACAAAATATACAATTCAATAACTATAGTTCAGTTCAATTAATCATGCCAAAGCCAGCTTATAAATATGGTGGTGGAAACGGGTTACCTGAGAAAAATGGAGAAGGACAAAATGCGCCAGAAGGCGTCATCCTTGACTATTTTTTACCAGAAACACTTAATGAAAAAGACACTGTTATATTAGAGATAACTGATTCTAAAGGTAAATTGATTAGGATATATAGTAATTTAAAGGACGGGAACTACAAAAAATATCCAGGTGGTCCTGCTCCTGAGACCTTGCTAAGCAATCAAAAAGGGCATAATCGTTTTTTATGGAATTTTAGAACGAATTCAGAAAGTCCTGATGTGAATGGCGTTTTTGTTTTAGGAAGCTATGCAGGATATGCTGTTGCGCCAGGAACCTACCAAGCTAAATTAACCCTTCATCCAATTAACAATAGCGCCTCTAAGCAATCAAATAGTACAACGCTAACTGTACTGCCTAATCCATTTATAAAAGCATCTCAAGAAAATTGGGACTTGCAACAAAGTACACTCGCTACAATAAGTTCAAATATTAAGGAGGTACATACTTCAGTTAATAACTTAAGAAAAATAAAAAAACAATTACAATATTATGCTGAAACATTAGCAAGTATTCCTGAAGCAAAATCAATTAAAGAAGAGGCGAATAGTATGATTAGCAAAATAGATGATTGGGAATCAAATATTGTTGAAAGTAGAACACAAAATGGGCAAGATGTAATTAATTGGCCAAGTAAATTAAATGTAGACTTCTTTTATATTAAAGGTTTAATTGATATTAGTGATCCTGTTTTAACGGATGGGGTCAAAATCAGATTAGCTGACTTACAAAATACTTGGGCGAAAGAAAAATTAAAATTAGATGCCATTTATGATGCAGTTAAGAATTTTAACAACCAATTCAAAAGTGCCAATATTCCTGCATTACAATTAAAATAAATCCACTATGCGACAATTCATTTTCTTATTCATGCTTCTTGCTTCATTGTATGCCGAAGCACAAAAATCAATCCTACTTAAATGTGGTAAGTTATTAGATACTAAAACAGGTATTGTGCTAGAAAAACAATTTGTTTTGCTTAGTGGAAACAAAGTTGTTGCTGTTGGTCCTACTGCATTTAAAGCAGATACCACCATCGATCTTTCTGATTATTTTGTGATGCCAGGCATGATTGATTGTCATACGCATGTATTACTTCAGGGAGATATCACGCAGGAAGATTATGACGTACAAGTGCTTAAAGAGTCAATCCCATATAGAACAATAAGAGGTGTAAAATCTGCTGAAAGGGCACTTATGAATGGATTTACGACGATTCGTGACTTAGGTACAGAAGGGGCAGGATATGCAGATGTTGATTTAAAAAAAGCGATTAATGCCGGTGTCATTCCTGGTCCAAGAATGTTTGTTGCAACTTTAGCAATTAATACGACAGGTCATTACCCAATTAAAGCTTCTGAGTATGCATGGGAATTAAAAATGCCAAAAGGTGTACAAGAAATTACAGGCGCTGACGAAGCAAGAAAAGCTGTTCGAGAGCAATTAGAACATGGTGCAGATTGGATCAAAATATACTCAGACAGAGGCTACATCAAACAACCAGACGGAAACTACAGGGCATTATCAAATTTTACATCAGAGGAAATGAATGCTATTGGTAATGAAACAATAGGTAGCAGAAAAAATTTCGCTGCACACGCCATGACTAGAGACGGTATTATTGCTGCAGTAAATGCAGGCGCAAAATCTATTGAACATGGATTAGGTATGGATGAAGAGAGTATGCAATTAATGGCTGCTAAAGGTGTTTTTTGGTGCCCAACATTATTTGTAAATGAATTTGTTGCAGAAGGCAGGGCTAAATTAGGTAGCCCTATCAATCTTATGTTTTCTAAGTCTATTCCAGAAACATTTAAAAAAGCGATTAAGGTGGGCGTCAAAATTGCATATGGTACAGATATTGGCGGGTATGATTGGAGTCTTCCACAAGCTAAAGACTTTTCTTATTTTGTATCATGGGGATTAACACCAATACAGGCCATCCAAACAGCCACTGTAAATGCCGCGGAATTACTAGGACAGGTTGGTCAAATAGGTGAAATAAAAGTAGGCGCATTGGCCGATATCATTGCCTTAAAACAAGACCCTACTAAAAATATTGAAAGCTTGGAAAATATCGATTGGATAATGAAGGATGGGAAAGTATATAAGCAACATAAATAACTGCTTTTGTATATTTTTTTAGAGCTTTAAATTATTAGGCTTTGACTTAAATTGATTAACTTAAAGTATCAAAAATGATACGAATGAAAAATCAATTGAGTAAACTGCGATTTTTATTTATTAATTGTATAAGCATCTGTTATTTATTTTTTTGTGTTGCTTTAAATGCACAATCAAATCAAATTGAAGCAATTCAAAAATCAAGTCTAAATTTAAAGGGTTTATTAAGTAAAGTAGAAGTGCTTAGAGACCAATGGGGCATCAATCATATATACGCTCAGAATGAGCATGATTTATTTTTTGCTCAAGGATATTGTGCAGTAAAAGATAGACTTTTTCAGTTTGAAATTTGGAGAAGACAAGCCACAGGTACGACAGCTGAAATTTTAGGGGTAGAGGAATTAAAAAGAGATATTGGCACTCGGTTATTCCAATATAGAGGGGATCTTAAAAAAGATTTAAATGTATACCATCCAAGAGGAGAGTCAATTATCAATGCCTATGTTGAAGGGGTAAATGCGTATATAAATGAAGTTAATCAAGCCCCTAATGCATTACCAATTGAGTTTAAGTTATTAAATATAACACCTAAAGCATGGACACCTGAAATTGTTATTTCAAGACACCAGGGATTATTAGGTAATATCACACAGGAATTAAATTTAGGACGTGCAGTCGCTAAGGTGGGTGAAAAAAAGGTAAAAGAAATTGTTTGGTTTCATCCAAAAGAGCCAAATCTAAAAATGGATTCCGCTGTCAATCCAGTTTTGTTAGACCAAGATATTTTAGGATTGTATAATGCATATAGGAAAGAGTTAATTTTTAAAAATAGTGGGGTGGACAGTAAAGCAGAAGACCTTGTGATGCAACAGTCAATCACCCCTGAAAAAGATTTATTTCTCCAAAGTCAAGAAATGGAAGGAAGTAATAATTGGATTATTGCAGGAAGTAAAACTGCAAGTGGATATCCAATGTTAGCAAATGACCCACACAGAAAAATTGCTTTGCCGTCTTTGAGATATATGGTTCATTTAGTGGCGCCAGGTTGGAATGTTATAGGGGCAGGCGAACCAGTTATTCCGGGTGTTTCAATAGGGCATAATGAGTTTGGTGCATGGGGCTTAACTATTTTTGAAACGGATGGGGAAGACTTGTATGTGTATGATTTAAATAAAACGAATCTAAATCAATATTGGCATAAAGGTAAATGGGTTGATATGCGCAGTATTCAAGATTCTATAAAGGTTAAAAATAGTCCTACAGTGACGGTAGAACTCAAATATTCATTACATGGACCAATTACATGGATCGATTCCGTTCATTATAAAGCATATGCAGTCAAAGCTGCATGGATGGAGCCAGGCGGTGCACCTTATCTTGCTTCATTAAGGATTGATCAGGCAACAGATTGGGAGAGTTTTAGAGAAGCATGCTCATTCAGTCATTTGCCAGGAGAAAATATGATCTGGGCAGATAAAAAAGGGAATATTGGTTGGCAAGCAGTTGGCATCATACCTATCAGAAAAAACTTCAGTGGTTATGTGCCTATACCAGGTGATGGAAGATATGAATGGGATGGTTATTTGCCAATTAAAGATCGACCAAGTGCATTGAATCCTAAGGCAGGTTTCTTTGCAACAGCAAATCAAAATGTGACACCAGAAAATTATACAAGATGGGATGCGATAGGATATACATGGTCTGATTCCTATAGAGGGGACAGAATAAATAGCGTAATTAGTGCAAATAATAAAATGGATTTATCAAAAATGGCAGCTTTGCAAACAGACTATTTTTCTATACCTGCAAGTAAACTTGTCCCAATTTTGAATGGTATTGCATTTAAAGATACTGCGCTGATGAATGCGAAAAATCGTTTGACTAATTGGGATTTTGTTTTAGATAAAAATAGTATTGCTGCTGGTATATATATTGCTTGGGAAAAAGAAATAGCCGCTTTGTTTACTAGTCAATTTATTCCTGCTTCTGTCAAAAATTATATTTCATTTCAAATGACAAGTATTGTTCAAAGAATAGAATATCCAGAAAATTATTTTGGGGAGGATGCCATTGAGAAAAGAAATCAGTTATTGAATAAGGCATTCGAAAAAGCAATTAATGCTTTAAGAAAAAAGCTAGGCTTTAACATGGAGGATTGGGTTTATGGGCAATTAAATTATAAGCATGTTAAATTAACACATCCATTGAACGCAATGCTTAGTAATGAAATGAAAAAACAAATGAATACTGAAATCTATCCAAGAGGTGGGAATGGCCAAACACCTGGTTCCACAGGAAGTGCGGATAATCAAAGTTCTGGTGCAAGTTTTAGGCTATTAATAGATACAAAAGACTGGGACAAAACCTTAATGATAAATAGTCCTGGACAGTCTGGTGACCCGTCAAGTCCTTTTTACAATAATCTATTTAAAACTTGGGCTAATGATCAATTTTTCCCTGCTTATTACTCAAAGGATAGAATTAAGACTGTGACAAAGGAGCAATTGATTTTACAGCCTTTTTAATTGAAATGAAATAAGTCAATCTATTCCTATATTTGTAGTCGTAAAAATCAAATATATGCTAGATGCAATCATCCCTTTAATTTCCTTAATCTCTTTAGAAGTTATTTTAGGCATTGACAATGTCATTTTTATCTCTATTCTAGCTGATAAATTACCGGATAGTCAAAGAAATAAATTAAGGTATTGGGGACTTGGCTTAGCCATGGTGATGCGATTAATTTTATTAACCTTGATTTCTTGGATTTTAAAATTAGACCAAGAATTATTTATCTTATTTGATATTCATTTTTCTGGCAAGGGATTGATCTTAATTGCAGGTGGTCTTTTTTTAATTTATAAAAGCACAGTCGAGATTTACCATAAAACAGAACTAGCAAATAATAGCGATCAGCCAGTTGTTCCAAAAACGAGTAGTTTTAAAAAACTTTTATTAGAGATTATTATATTAGACTTGGTTTTTTCAATTGATTCTATCATTACAGCCATTGGTATGGCACAGGAGCTATGGGTCATGTATACATCGGTTATTGTGGCCGTGGTGATCATGATTTTTGCTTCACAGCCAATTAGTTTTTTCATCAAAAAACACCCTTCCTTTAAAATATTGGCATTAAGCTTTTTGATGATGATTGGATTGTCATTGATTGCAGAAGGCTTTCATTTAGAGATACCCAAAGGCTATATTTATTTTTCAATGGCATTTGCTTTTGTAGTTGATATCATTCAAATGAAGACGGTAAAGTAAGCATATGCAATCTCCCGTATTTTTAATTACGCCTCCTTTTACACAGTTAAATACGCCTTATCCTGCAACGGCTTATATCAAAGGGTTTTTAAATACCAAGGGCATTCCAAGTGTACAAGCAGATCTTGGGATCGAAGTCACTTTGGCGCTTTTTAACAAAGCAGGCTTAATCAAACTATTTCAATCCATTCGATCTAAAGAATGGGAGCTTAGTCCAAATTGTCAAAGAATACTTGCACTAGAAAATAATTATATCAACACCATCGATCAGGTTATTTTATTCTTACAGGGTAACTTAGATACCATTGCACACCTTATATGTTCTAGAAATTTTTTGCCAGAAGGGGATGCGTTTGATCAAATGGACGATTTAGATTGGGCATTTGGTGCCATGGGAAAGCAGGATAAAGCCAAGCATATTGCTACCATGTATTTAGAGGATTTGGGTAATTTAATTAAAGAAACCATTGATCCTCATTTTGGTTTTAGCAGGTACGCGGAAAGTTTAGGTAGATCTGCGAATACATTTGACGAATTGTATGCGGCTTTAAATGCGCCAGTGACTTATTTAGATACTATTTTATTGGATATTTTAGAACAACATATCCAAAAAGTGCAACCTAAATTGGTTTGTATATCGGTGCCTTTCCCAGGTAATTTGTATACTTCTTTAAGGTGTGGTCAGTGGATTAAACAGCATCATCCTTTGATTAAAGTAGCAATGGGTGGAGGTTTTGCCAATACTGAATTGCGTTCTTTATCGGATCCAAGGGTGTTTGAATTTTATGATTTTATCACGTTGGATGATGGAGAAACACCTATTGAATTATTGATTCATCACATTGATGGTAAAATAGAAGTACAGGATTTAAAGCGTTGTTTTACTTTGCTCAACGGGGTGGTTACCTATATCAATGGGTCCATCCAGCCTGACTATAAACAACATCAGTTAGGTACGCCAGACTATGAAGGTTTATGGTTGGATCAATATATTTCTGTGATTGAGTTGGTGAATCCTATGCATAGTTTATGGAGCGATGGAAGATGGAATAAATTAACCATGGCACACGGATGTTATTGGGGCAAATGTACTTTTTGTGATATTTCATTGGACTATATCAAAACCTATGAGCCAGCTACAGCAAGTTTATTGGCGGATAGAATGGAATTGATGATTGCACAGACAGGTCAAAATGGTTTTCATTTTGTAGACGAAGCTGCACCACCTGCATTGATGAAAGCTTTGGCAATTGAAATTATAAAACGTAAACTAGTCGTAAGTTGGTGGGCCAATGTACGTTTTGAAAAAAGCTTTACACAGGACTTATGTCTTTTATTAAAAGCATCTGGATGTATTGCAGTGAGTGGAGGATTAGAAGTGGCATCGGACAGATTACTCGAGCTCATTCAAAAAGGTATTACAGTGGCACAGGTTGCGCGCGTAAGCAAACATTTTAATGACGCGGGCATCATGGTACATGCCTACTTAATGTATGGATTCCCAACGCAAACGGTACAAGAAACGGTGGACTCCTTAGAGATGGTGCGTCAGTTATTTGAAACTGGTGTTTTAAAATCTGCCTTCTGGCATTTATTTACCATGACAGCTCATAGCCCTGTGGGCTTAGCACCAGAAAAGTATAAAGTAAAAAAAGTATCCGATACAGTAGGCAGTTTTGCAAACAATGATATTGCGCATATTGATGCTTCTGGAGCCAACCATGAAATTTTTGGATATGGTTTAAAAAAAGCTATCCTCAATTACATGCATGGTGCTTGTTTTGAATTTCCATTGCAAAAATGGTTTGAATTTAAAATTCCAAAAACAAGTATTGCACCCAATCATATCCAAACAGAGTTGGATGCCGTAGAGATTGGTTTGAATAACTATAAAGCCATTTGGACAGGGCTCATGCCTACTTCAACAATTGTGTCTCGTGCAAAAAAGGGAAGTAAGTGGGAAGAAATGAACCTGCGTTTTGAAACCAATAAAAATACCATTTCAATTCATGTGGATCCAGAGAAAGGAAAATGGTTTATAAATTTATTATCAACTATCAATGTAGAACTGTCTACTGGCATGACATTGGCAGATATCAAAGCAGATTATATTGCTGCAGGTTTGCAAGACTTTGATTTGTTTTGGGACAACAAACCAATCAATGCCTTGCATAAAGCAGGACTATTAAGAATTTAATTTTTCGAATTTAAAATTTTGGAAGATGCATGTTGAGTGGGTAAGAGATTTTTGCTTAAGCTTTGACGATGTCGAAGAATGCCAACCATTTGGTCCAGAAAATTTGGTGTATAAGATTAAAGGAAAAATATTCTTACTCATTTCTTTGGATGACATCCCTCCAAGAATCAATATCAAGACAGACCCAGATAAATCCATAGAATTAAGAGAAGCCTATCCCGATAATATATTGCCCGGCTTTCATATGAATAAAAAGCATTGGAATACCCTTGTATTAAATACAAGACTAAGTGCATCATTGGTTCAAACATTAATTAGGGAGTCTTATGCATTAGTCAAAAAGTAAAGCCTGATTCATCCATATTAAGTGGCAGAATAAACAATTAATCCTATTTTTGTGTCTAATACAAATCTTATGGGATTCGCAATCAATAAAAAAATAGCCGATAAAAAAACAGCCTCAAGCGCCAAAACCAATGTGCAAGCAGGGGGTAGTTCAAAATTTATCGCAAAGGCAAGTACCAAATCTTCTGGTGCAAGTAAAAAACCAATTAAAACAGGCGGATCAAGAGGCAGTTGATGCATCCGTCTATATAGACAGAACAGTTTGAAAAAAGTGAATCTTTATGAGATTCACTTTTTTTTATGCCCATTATAAAGGAAACTTATAAATAATTTTAGTATAAATATATATTTATTGTAATGTGTATAAGATTAACAGCTTTATTACTATCTATTTATTTAACAAAATTGAAGGAAACTACGTTCAATGTTAAGTTTTTGTTAACGATGTTAAGATTTTTTTCATAACTTGAAGGCTTAAGTAAAACAAAAAGTAAATGAAAAAAATTTTGTACCTGATGCTAGCTATGTTCTTTTCTTTGAACATTGCACTAGCTCAAACTACAACTGTAAATGGAAAGGTCACTGATGCCAAAGGTGCACCAATAGAAGCCGCTACAGTAAAAGAAAAAGGCACAAGCAATGCTACTAAGGCAGATGCGAATGGCGTTTTCTCTCTCACAGTTAAACAAAATGCTGTTTTGCAGGTTTCTGCTACAGGTTTTGCAAACTTAGAAGTACCTGCTGCAAAAGCAAGCAGTATTACTTTACAAGAAACAGTAGATAATTTAACCGAAGTTATCGTAACTGCCTTGGGTGTTAAAAGAGAGAAAAAAGCCCTCGGATATGCTGTGCAAGAGGTAAAGGGTGAAAACCTAACTATTGCTAAATCAACTGACGTAAGTACTGCTTTGGCAGGAAAAGTTGCTGGTGTGCAATTGGTAGGATCTCCAAGTTCTGCATTTGACAATGGTAGTATCTTAATCCGTGGTGTTACTGGTTTAGGACCACAGGAGCCGATATTTGTTGTTGATGGAACTATTACCAATCAATCAGCTGTTTTAATGGACAACGTTGAAAACTTATCTGTATTAAAAGGTCCAGCTGCAACTGCATTGTATGGTCAACGTGCTGCTAACGGAGCCGTTGTAATTACTACAAAAAAGGGGACTCGTAAAAAGTACAGTGGTGTTGAATTAAATTTAGGTGCAACATTTGAAAATATTGCATTGTTACCTCCATACCAAAATCAGTATGCAGGTGGTTATTCTTCAGCTTACACTAACAAAAATACTTTGGGAGCTGGTTATTTAGATGACCAAGGTTACTATATCTTCAACTACGATCCTGCTGCACATCCTGCATCTTGGTCTGCGTTCCAAGGTCAAAGAATGTTAGAGTATGGAGCAGATGAGAGCTGGGGACCAAAAATTGATGGTAATCAATACCGTGCTTATTGGAGTTGGTATCCTGGTGCTGAATTTGGTAAATTAACACCAATGGTTGCACAACCAAATAACGTAAAGAACTTCTTCCAAACTGGACTGAATTTGAATAATTCTGTGGCATTCACTTCTGGTGGAGAATCTCATAACATTAGATTAACATATGGTAACCAGCAAAGAACATTGGTGGTGCCTAATGCAAATAGAGACCAACACCAATTAAGTGTGAACGGTTCATTTGATGTTGGTAAAAAATTAACAATTTCAACTGATATCACTTATACGACTTCTTATACAAAAGGAGCACCTACTGAAGGATACGATTTAACTGGATTAAACGTTACACAAAACTTCAACCAATGGTTTCAAAGACAATTGGATATGGAGCGTATGAAACAATATCGTGAGCCAGATGGAAGCGTAAACTCTTGGAACATTGGTGACCCCAATGCAACAGGCGATTTTGCAACCTATGGTGTTCCTGCATATTGGGACAACCCTTATTTTGTTGTAGCAGAAAATTATACAACTCAAAAGAATAATAGAATTGTTGGTAATGTAGGTTTAAACTATAAAATCAATAGTCATTTAAGTGTTCAATCAAATGCAAGAATGAATACTTATTCCAATGAGAATGATGCAAGAATGGCAAATGGTTCATTGACATTGCCATATTATAGACAATTGCAAAACCAATACAAAGAGATGAACTATGAGACAAACATCGTTTATAAAAACAAGTTTGGTGATTTCTCTTTTGATGGATTAGCAGGAGGTAATATTAGAAGAAATAGCTACAGTCAGATGTCTTTAGCTACTCAAGGTGGATTGAGTTCTCCTAACTATTTTGATATTGCAGCTTCAGTTTCTCGTCCAAGTTTTACTAGAAGCTATGAGAAGAAGATCGTAAACTCTGTTTATGGTAAAGCTTCTTTTGGTTATAGAGACTTCTTATATGTAGAGGGAACCATTCGTAACGACTGGTCATCTGCTTTGCCAGTAGACAACAATTCTTATTTGTACCCTTCTGTGAGTTCAAGTTTCATTTTCACAGAATTATGGAAAACAGATTGGTTGAGCTATGGTAAATTACGTGCTTCTTTTGCGAGTGTGGGTTCTGATTTAGGAGCACACTCTTTAGATTTAGCAATCAATAACGGAAATTTCTATGGGAGTAATTCTTCTGTAACAATCGGTAACCAATTTAAAGGAGGCGGTATCCGTCCTGCTTTAACAAAGGCTTACGAGTTTGGTTTAGAATTGAAATTATTTAGAAAGATTGGATTTGATGTGACTGTTTATCAAAACAACAATACAGACCAAATCTTGGGTGTAGATGTATCTTCTGGAAGTGGATTCTCAACTGCTCAGATCAACGCTGGTAACATCGTGAGTCAAGGTATTGAGGTTTCAATCAATGGTAAGCCAGTTGAAACAAAGAACTTCGTTTGGGAAACAAGCATTAACTGGGCTAAAAACCAAAATGAAATTAAAGAGTTAGCACCTGGTATCAATACTTACTTGTATGCTACTAACAGATATGATACTCGACTAGAGCATAGAGTTGGTGGTCAATGGGGTACTTATTATGGTAGAAAGTGGAGAAAAGATCCAGCTACTGGACAAACTTTGATTGATGCTACTGGTCAACCTTTGTATGATATCAACCAAGAAATTGGAACAGTGTTACCAAAATGGACTGGAGGTTTATTCAATACATTCCGTTATAAGAATATCGATTTAGCTTTCTCTATAGACTTCCAAAGCGGAGGTTTATTCTATTCTGAAACTAGAAACTTTAACACAGGTGCTGGTCTTTCTCAAGAAACAGTGGGTGTCAATGACAAAGGCTTTGATTGGAGAGATTATCCAGGAGCTTATACAACTGCTACCGGTAATGCTGGTAATGGCGGTATTCGTATCCCTGGTATTTTTGCAAATGGTGCCTTGGCAGGAAAAGAGAACAATAGATATCTCCCTGCTCGTGCTTATTGGTACACTGCACGTCAACGTGACGCAAGCAATGTATTATTAGATGCATCATATATTAAATTACGTGAAGTTAGATTAGGATATAATTTTCCAGCTTCTATGTTGAAGAAAGTACCTTTTGCTAAATCTGCAAACTTAGGCTTCATCGTGCAAAACGCATGGTTAATCTGGGCTACAACAAAGCAATGGGGTATCGATCCATCTGAGTTAGAAGTGTTTTATAGAGAAGGTGGACAGTTATCTTCTACACGTCAACTTGGTGTTAACTTACGTGTAACGTTCTAATGCATAATTAGTACAAAAATTTAAAAAATAATAATGATGAAAAAAATATTAACTCTTATCGTAATCCTTGCTACAATGCAGAGTTGTAATAAGTTTGGTGATACAAACGTATCTCCAACACTACTTACAAAAGCTTCTACAAGTGCATTACTTACCAATTCGCAACAAGCGATGAAAACTGTTATGTACAATAACAGATTGGCTAATTTATACGTACAACATTTGTCTGAAGGACCTTATCCAGGATCTTCATTGTACAGTGACCGTAACGCAAGTTTCGCAGGATGGTATGTTGGACCATTGTACGATTTACAAACAATAATCAACTACAACAATGAAGGCGCTTCTACAACAATTGGAAATGGCTCTAAAGCCAACCAAATTGCTGCAGCAAGAATCATGAAGGCGTTTTACTTTTTAAGAATGACAGATATCTGGGGTGATATCCCTTATTCTGAAGCATTGAAAGGTAGTGCTGCATATTCTCCAAAGTATGATTCTCAAGAATCTATCTATACAGATTTATTTAAAGAATTAACTGAGGCTGTTGCTCAAATTAAAGAAAGCGAAGCTGGTGTTGTTGGAGATGTGATCTTTGCTGGAAACATGGCTGCTTGGAAGCGTTTCGCAAACACGATTCGTTTAGCAATGTCTGTAAGATTATCAAAAGTGAATCCTACAAAAGGTAAAACTGAATATGCTGCTGCGATTGCTGCTGGTGTAATTACTAGTAACGCACAAAATATCATGTACAAGTTTATAACTGGGGATCCTCTGAACTTTAACCCTTGGTATGATAACTATTCTGTAAGTAATCGTAATGATTATGCAATCAGTAAAACAATGACTGACTACATGGAGCCAAAAGCGGATCCACGTTTACCAATATTTGGTGAAGTGTTAGCAAGTGGTGTTGTAAAAGGTTTACCTTATGGAAGAAACGCTGCTGTAAATATCCCTGCTGCTTTTAGCCGCATTGGAACTACATTCAGAAGTCAAGGTTCTCCATTGTCTATTTATAATTATGCTGAAGTATTATTCTTACAAGCTGAAGCTGCTAAATTAGGTTATACAACTGGTGGTGATACAGAAGCTGAAACAAAGTACAAAGCTGCTATCAAAGCTTCTTGGGAAATGTACGGTGTGTATAATGCTGCTAAATATGATGCCTACATCGCTAATGCAGATGTAGCTTATACAAGCGCAACAGCACACAAGCAAATCTTAACAGAGAAGTGGGTACATAACTACTTAAGTTCTTGGGAAACTTGGTGTGATTGGAGAAGAACTGGATTCCCTGTATTGACTGCTGCAGTTGATAGAGTGGATTCAAGAGGTATTCCATATCGTTTGGGTTACCCTCCAACAGAAGCATCTTTAAATCCTACAAATTACAAAGCTGCTGTATCTGCTTTAGGCGGTACAGATGACAACTATGCTAAAATGTGGTGGTCTAAATAATTGAGTCTCTTTTGAGTCTTATAAAAAAAGGGGGATCGTGCAAACGATCCCCCTTTTTAGTAGCTATTATTTTTTTTATTTTATCACTTCGCCTTCAATGGTCAACTCGGCAGGTAATTTTTGTCCAGCAAATTTTACATTTACTTTTTTTCTGAATGCCCCAACAGCAGGCGAAGTATAAGTGACTTTAATGCTTCCTTTTTGTCCTTTTAAAATAGGCTTCTGGTCGTATTCAGGTTGAGTGCATCCGCATTCTGCATTGGCAAATTCTATCACCGCAGGCCTTGCATCGGCGTTCGTGTATGTGAAGATCACTGACTTATGTACCCCTTTAGCAATCTTCCCAAAATTATGTGCAGCTTTGTCAAATTTTATACCCGATTGAGCTGAACAAAATAATGCGGCAAGTGAAAAACTGAGGGTGAAAATGTACTTCATAGATATATTAATTTATTGGGTAATTGGTTGAGCCAAAGCAGCAAAAATTGAAGCCCTGACCGTCAAATGCTGCTCTAAATTATTGAAATTTTGGTAATTATCTGTTTTTATGTGTTTCTTGATTTTTATTGCATTTTGACCCCTATTTTTGTCAAATGGAATCCAACTTAGAAGCTGCATCTAACCAGGACATGCTATCGTTTGAAGCGTTTCGCAAAACTGTATTAGAGGACTACCGAACTGCACTTGCGAGTAGAGAAGTGAGTTTGTTGGGTAGGCGTGAAGTATTGACAGGGAAGGCCAAATTCGGCATCTTTGGCGATGGTAAAGAAATCGCACAGGTAGCACTTGCAAAATTTTTTCAAAAAGGTGATTTTAGAAGCGGATATTATCGCGATCAAACTTTAATGTTTGCATTAGGCACTTCTAATATTGGTGATTATTTCGCACAATTATATGCAGACGTAGAAAACGATCCATACAGTGGTGGTCGAAACATGAACTCACATTTTAGCACTCCTTTTGTGAATGACAAGGGCGACTGGTTGCCACTTGCAGATACTTATAATGTATCTGCAGACATTGCACCTACTGCAGGTCAAATGGTGAGGGGTCTTGGATTGGCCTTCGCCTCAAAATTTTTTAGAAATGCAAATCCGGAACCTGCATTTGAAGGTTTGACGAATCAAGGAAATGAAGTTTGTTTTTGTACCATAGGTGACGCAAGTACATCGGAGGGACATTTTTGGGAAACCATCAATGCAGCAGGTGTATTACAAGTGCCATTAGCAGTCATAGTCTATGACGATGGTTATGGTATTTCTGTTCCAACTGAATTACAAACGACCAAAGGATCTATATCAGAAGCATTGGCTGGATTTGAAAAAAAACCAGGCACCAATGGCATCAAAATATTTACGGTGAATGGATGGGACTATGCTGCACTTTGTGAAACCTTTGAGGAAGGGATTTCTTATACGCGTACAACCCATACGCCTGTTGTGTTTCATGTAAAAGAAGTCACACAGCCTCAAGGCCATTCAACAAGTGGAAGCCACGAAAGATATAAATCTGCAGAAAGATTAGAATGGGAAAGAAACTGGGATTGCAATAAACAAATGCGTGCTTGGTTAATTTTAAATGAACTAGCTACTGCTGAATCATTGGATCTTTTTGAATCAGAAGTTAAGCAAGATGTTCGAGATCAAAAACAAGCTGCATGGGATAAATATATTTTACCAATCAAATCAAAAATTCAAGCAGCAGCCGAATTGGTATTGTCCGGTTTACAACAAGACGCGCCATTGTATCTCATGATGCAAGAATTGGTTGCAAACAAAGAACCATTAAAAAGAGATCTCTTTAGAGTTTTAAATATTGTTTTGGAGCAGATGCCACAGCATCCTCAAGCAAAAGCAATTGGTCAATTATTAGCAGATTACCATAAAGAGCAAGCACCTTTTTATAGTAAGTATTTATACAACGAAGGTCCAAAAAGCGCATTGAATGTGCCGGTGGTCCCAGCAGTCATGGAGGCAAATCCAAAACAAATGAATGGGTATGAGGTCTTGAATCAATACTTTGATCACTTGTTTGCGAACAATCCTAAAGTGGTTGCTTTTGGCGAAGACTTAGGAAATATTGGAGACGTGAATCAAGGTTTTGCTGGATTACAAGCCAAGTATGGTGTGAATAGAATTTTTGATACAGGTATTAGAGAGCAAACCATCATGGGTCAAGCGCATGGTTTAGCTATGAGAGGACTAAGACCGATTGCAGAAATTCAATACTTAGATTATTTAATGTTTGGCATACAAACTCTAAGCGACGACGTTGCTACTTTACATTACCGAACTGTGGGCAGACAAAGCAGTCCTGTGATTATTAGAACAAGAGGACATAGACTAGAAGGGATCTTCCATAGTGGCTCACCAATGGGCATGATTGTGCATGCATTAAGAGGCATGTTTGTTTGTGTGCCAAGAAATATGGTGCAAGCAGTGGGCATGTACAATACATTATTAAAAGCCAATGATCCTGCAATTTTAATAGAATGCTTAAATGGGTATCGATTAAAAGAAACAGTGCCAGCTAATATCAACGAGTTCACTGTGCCATTGGGCATGCCTGAAATTGTAAGGGCTGGAGCCGACATTACCATTGTGTCTTATGGATCTACATTAAGAATAGTAGAAGAAGCAGCAGTTCGTTTAGCAGCCTTGGGGATTGATTGTGAAGTGATAGACGTACAAACACTTTTACCATTTGATATCAATCATCAGATAGTGGCATCCCTTAAAAAAACCAACCGAATTTTATTTGTGGACGAAGATGTACCTGGAGGCGCTACTGCATATATGTATCAGCAAGTAATTGAAGGGCAGGGTGGATACAAGTGGTTAGATGCAAGTGCTAGGACTTTATCTGCTAAAGCACATCGTCCAGCGTATGCAAGTGATGGGGATTATTTCTCTAAACCAAATACCGAAGAAATTATTCAGGTAGTGAAGGATATGATTGCAGAGTAAATACTTCTTTCATTCAATAGCCTTCTAACTGTTCCGTATAACTTAATGAGCCTAGTCTAACCCTTAGTGGAATTTTAGTTTTCTTTTCTAATGCTCTTTCTTGATTGCAAAAAAATCCTGTTTGCGTGGTGTAGTAATTTGGCGCAATTTTATTTTGAACGGAATAAGGCCCTTTAGAAATATTTACAACTAAAGCTGTTGTCGATTTTTTTTCAGTTTTCCAATATTCCTTTGCATTCTTTGAATTCAATTTTTGCGCAGCAATGGCCTGCGTAAAAAAGAAACATAATATCGTAATTGTAGTTTTCGTAGTGGTTGGTTTTATCCCATATTGTGAAATACTTTGTTCACGTCTTCATCTTCTTCTAGTCTTTCAATTAACTTACTAATATCTTCTGCTTGTTCATCTGTTACAGGCACAGTGGTGCTTGGGATCCACTCTAGTTCAGCAGAAATAGCAGTGATATTTTTTTCCTCTAATGCTTTTTGTAAGCTACCAAAATCAGTAAATGCACATCTTAAAACAATAATTGGGTTGTCATTGTCGTCGTTACTTTCTCCTAATTCATCTAAACCATGGTCAATCAATTCTAATTCCAAATCATCCATTACTAAACCATCTGGGTTTAATTTAAACACACCCATTTTCTTAAATTGAAAACTTACGCTGCCACTATTTCCCATGGCACCATTGCCTTTATTAAAATGACTCTTTACATTGGCAACTGTTCTTACATGATTGTCGGTGGCTGTTTCTACTAATAAAGCAACACCATGTGGCGCATAGCCTTCGTATAAAATTTCTTCGTAGTTGCTTGTGTCTTTGCCCATGGCCCTTTTAATGGCCGCTTCTACACGGTCCTTAGGCATGCCCACACTTCTTGCATTCTGGTAACATCTTCTTAAAGCAGGGTTATCATCTGGGTTAGGTCCTGATGCTTTTACAGCAATCACAATTTCTTTACCTATGCGGGTAAACTGCTTTGCCATACGATCAAAGCGTTTAAACATGGTTGCTTTTCTTACTTCAAATATCCTTCCCATAATTGTTCTTTTAGGTCTGTAAAAATAACACAAAAAAAATAGTCCCGAAAGTCGGGACTATTTTAATTTATCTATAATTGGATTATTTATTCAATTTACTTGTCTTCTTACTGTATAAGAAGTACACAAATAAGCCTAAAATCATCCAAATAAATGCCACTTTAAGCGTTTGCATGTCTAATGCAAAAATCATCGCTAAGCAAATCACTGCGCCTAAAATAGGAACCAATGGCACCAATGGTGTTTTGAAAGGACGCTCCATTTCGGGTGATTTACGTCTTAAGATCCAAATACCTAAGCTTACCAATACGAAAGCAAATAGGGTTCCAAAACTTGTTAAATCACCTGCCACACTTCCTGGTACGAAAGCAGCAAATAGGCCCACAAATACAAATAGGATCCAGTTAGATTTATAAGGTGTTTGGTATTTAGGGTGTAAATCGCCAAATGCTTTTGGCAATAAACCATCCTTACTCATTGAATAAAAAATACGGCTTTGTCCCATCAACATCACTAAAATCACAGATGAGAAACCTGCTAAAATTGCCACTGTCACTGCAGTCGCTAGCCAGCCATATCCAGTCATATAAGTCGAAATAGCATAAGCAACAGAGGCTTCTCTTCCTTTTTCTGGATCAACAAAATCCGTCCAAGGTGCAACACCTGTTAATACGTGGCCAAATAAAATATATAGTATGGTACATATCACCAAAGAACCTAAGATACCAATAGGCATGTCTCTTTTTGGATTTTTTGCTTCTTGCGCAGCAGTTGAAACTGCATCAAAACCAATAAAGGCAAAGAATACAATTGCAGCCCCACCTAGTACGCCACCCCAGCCATGCTTAAAGGCTCCAGAATAATCTGCAATCACTTTACCCGCGCTATCTGTTACTGCAGCTTGACCAGCAGGGATTAAATAAGGAGTGTGGTTTTCAGGCTTGATAAACTGCCATCCCACCGCAATAAATATGATCACAATCGCTACTTTAATAAATACAATCACTGCATTTACGATAGCAGATTCTTGAGAACCTTTGATCAATAATAAAGTCAACGCTAAAAGAATCACCAACGCAGGCGCATTCATGATACCAGAGTGTGCCACACCCATACTATCAGTGAAACTTTCAAAAGGACTATGGCTCCATTCATAAGGTATGGCGCCTCCCGTCAGCTTATTGAGGTATTCACTCCAGGCGATAGACACTGTAGCAGCACCTAAGGCATATTCCATAATCAAGGCCCAGCCAATGATCCAAGCCACTAACTCACCCATTGTTACATAAGAGTAAGCATACGCGCTACCTGCAATCGGGATCATCGCAGCAAATTCTGCATAACATAAGCCTGCAAAAGCACAGCCTACAGCAGCAATAATAAAGGATATAGTCACCGCAGGTCCAGCTGCCTGACCGGCTGCAGCAGCTGTTCTTACAAACAAGCCAGCACCGATAATGGCACCAATGCCTAATGCAATTAAATTACCAGCACCTAAAGTGCGCTTTAATCCTTTTCCTCCATCATCTGCCTGAGCTAACATGGCGGATAAATCTTTCTTTCTAAATAAACTCATAATATAATTGGTTTCTATTTAAGTTGAAAAGTAGCATTTTTTTCGCAATTATAGAGTGGTTTTAGCTAAAAAAAAGGGGCAAACTCAAATTTTGTAGACGGTTATTTTTTTAGAACTTATGTGGTATATTGCAGCACTAAGCATCCTATGAAAAAATCAAACAAACTAACCGTATACATTGTCATCGCGATGGTGGCAGGTGCCATTTTGGGCTACTTTATTCATGAAGGTAAGGACCAAGCAACCATTGACAGCTTTGCTAAAAATGTGAAGCTACTCACTACCATCTTTTTAAGATTGGTTCAAATGATCATCGCACCATTGGTGTTTACGACATTGGTTGTTGGGATTGCAAAGTTAGGAGATCTTAAAACGGTTGGACGTGTAGGCGGTAAAGCTTTATTGTGGTTCCTGTCTGCCTCCTTAATTAGTTTATTGATTGGGTTGGTTTTGGTGAATTTATTGAAGCCAGGTGAGGGATTGGATTTGACAGTAGGGGATACCTCGGGCGTGAAAGATTTAATGGGTAAGACACAATCTTTTAGTGTGATTAATTTTGTGGAGCATGTGTTTCCAAAGAGTATGTTCGAAGCCATGGCCACCAATGAAATTTTACAAATCGTGATCTTTAGTATTTTCTTTGGTGTTGCAGCAGCTGCCATTGGAGAACCAGCAAAAGGATTTATTAAAGCATTGGATACAGTGGCGCATATCATTTTAAAAATGGTAGGCTACGTGATGAACTTTGCGCCATTGGGTGTTTTTGGCGCTATTGCAGCAGTCATTGCCACAAAGGGCTTAACCATTTTTATTTTTTACGGTAAATATTTATTGTACTTTTTAATAGGGATTGGTGTCTTATGGATTGTGCTTTTAGGAGTAGGCTATTTGATTTTAAAAAATCGTGTGCCTTCCTTGTTAAAACATATTACGACGCCATTGGTGATTGCATTTAGTACAACAAGCAGCGAAGCTGTATTTCCAAAATTAACCGAAGAGCTGGAGCGATTTGGTTGCAAGGATAAAATTGTTTCTTTCATTTTACCTTTGGGTTATTCCTTCAACTTAGATGGCAGTATGATGTACATGACATTTGCGAGTATGGCCATTGCACAAGCATATGGCATCCATTTAGATATTGGAACGCAATTAACCATGTTAGTTGTGTTGATGTTAACGAGTAAAGGAATTGCGGGTGTACCAAGAGCATCATTGGTTGTTGTTACAGCGACTTGCGCGATGTTCAATATTCCTCCAGAAGGGATTGCATTAATATTACCTATTGATCATTTTTGTGACATGTTCCGTTCTGCAACTAATGTGTTGGGGAATAGTTTAGCAACCACTGCAGTAAGCAAATGGGAAGGGGAACTAACAGAACCACAACAAGTTTAATTTTTATACCATCTAGCATGATCACTTTATTAGAAGCTTTTCATTGGAGTCAGTTGTTACAGCCGCAATTTTATATTGAGCATGGTGGTCTTTGGCTAATTTTATTAGTGGTTTTTGCAGAGACTGGATTGTTTGCCGGCTTCTTTTTACCAGGAGATAGTTTATTGTTTGTGGCAGGCATTTATAGCGCGCCCTTGGCTGCAGAAATTTATGCTTCTAATAATCAATGGATGAATTTAGCCATTCTATTTATTTTTATTTCTACTGCGGGTATTTTAGGGAACTACGTAGGCTATCTTTTTGGTCATAAAGTAGGTCCTACCATGTTTGATTGGAAAGAGAATCTTTTTTTCAAGAAAAAATATTTGATACAAGCAGATGAGTTTTATCAAAAACACGGAGGAAGAGCCATCGTCATCGCAAGATTCATTCCTATCATAAGAACGTTCGGCCCAATTTTAGCTGGTATTGTAAAAATGGATAAAGCCAAGTTCATGTATTATAATGTGATTGGCTGTGTCGCTTGGGTGGGCAGTATGCTATGTTCCGGATATTTTTTACAGTCATGGATCTTGGCTCGTTTTAATTTTGATTTAAAAAATCATTTAGAAGTCATTGTATTGGGCATTGTTGGTATCACCACATTGCCAGTGATCATTAAAGTCATTTCACATCGCGCTAAAAAAGCGTAATCAATCAATTTCTTGTATGAATAATAAGCAAATTGGACTTTTTTCTTTGCCAGTATTTGTAGCAGCATTAGGCTATTTTGTAGATGTGTATGATTTATTATTATTCACGATTGTTCGTCAACCAAGTGTACTTGCAGTGGGGTCCACATTAGAAACCATCATTGTAGATAGTGCGCATATCATTAACTGGCAAATGTCAGGTTTATTAATTGGTGGTATTTTATGGGGCGTGATTGGTGATAAGTTGGGCAGATTGAAAGTATTATTTGGCTCCATCCTTTTATATTCTGTAGCAAATATCGTTACTGGCTATGTGCAAACAGTAGACCAGTATGCCTATTGCAGATTCATTGGAGGTATTGGACTAGCAGGGGAATTAGGTGCAGGTATTACATTGGTTTCAGAGATGTTACCAAAAAATAAAAGAGGGATTGGTACTTCAATGGTGGCAGGGATTGGTTTATCAGGTGCCGTCTTTGCCTATTTTACTTTTAAGTATACGCAGGATTGGAGATTGTGTTATAAAATTGGTGGAGGATTAGGTTTCTTTTTATTGGTCCTGCGTGTGCGTGTGGCCGAGTCATTTATGTTTGAGTCTGTTAAGATGAGCAATGCTGTAAAGGGTAACTTCTTTATGTTTTTCACTTCTTACAAAAGATTTTCAAAATACATTAAAGCCATTTTAATTGGATTGCCAACTTGGTTTGTAATAGGCGTCATGGTCAACTACAGTAATAAATTTGCCACCGGATTATATGGTGATAATTTAATTGATTCCGGTAAGTCTGTGATGTTCGCCTACATAGGTATTGCAGTGGGAGACTTATTAATTGGCTGGGTGAGTCAATATTTTGAAAGCAGAAAAAAAGCCTTGTTTTTATTTTACATGCTTAGTATCGTTGGGATGGTCTTATTCTTTAGTGCCTTTAACAATAGTGATTCAAGAATGTATGCCATCTGTGCTTTCTTAGGCTTTAGTACAGGTTATTGGGCCATCTTCAATCAAATGGCAGCAGAACAATTTGGCACTAATTTAAGAGCCACTGCAGCAACGACTATTCCGAACATGGTGCGTGGTGCTTTACCATTGATTAACTTTTTATTTTTAGACATTTTGCAAAAGTCAATGGGCTGGACCATTGTGCAAAGCGGTATTGTGACTGGTTTTATTGTGATGGGTGTCACCATGCTAGCATTTGTTTTCACAGAAGAAACCTACCATAAGGATTTAGATTTTCTAGAACAGGATCACCCTTTACGGTAGTTGATATTTTTATACCTAGCAATAGATTAAATTGTTAAGCACTATGCGCTTATTATTCATCCGTTTTTCTTCTATAGGGGACATTGTATTTACCTCGCCTGCTATACGTTGCGCCAAGCAGCAGATTCCGGGCGTAGAGATCCATTTTTTAACGAAGGCGACTATGAAAGCGGTGACCATCGGCAATCCATATATCGATCATTTCCATTATTTTGATAAAGACTTACAAGCGACTATCAATCAATTAAAGGCATGTAATTTTGATTACATCATTGACTTGCATAAAAATTATAGAACTTACCAAATTCAAAAGGCATTGGGTGTACCAAGTTTATCTTATGAAAAGTTAAGCCTTCAAAAATTTTTATTAACGAAGCTGCATTTGAATTTCATGCCTATGAGGCATATTGCAGATCGCTGTCTAGACGCATTATCAAGCTTAGGTATAGTCAATGACGGAAAAGGATTGGATTACTTTATTCCAAAGGAGACTACAATCAATGCAGTTGCCTTACCTGCTTCTTTTGAGTCTGGTTATATTGCATTGGTGATTGGTGCATCTTACGCCACAAAAAAATTACCTGTTAGTGCTTTGCAACAACTTTGTCATAAAATTCCTTATCCTATTGTGTTAATTGGGGGAAAGGAGGATGAAGCAGAAGGCGCTGCTGTGGAAGCGATTAATCCCATTAAAGTATGGAATGCTTGCGGAAAATTCAATCTACAGGAATCTGCTTTATTGGTAAAGCAATCCAGGACGGTCATCTCACACGACACTGGATTTTTATACATTGCTTGCGCCTTTCATAAAAAGACAGTGGCTATCTGGGGAGCGACTTCTCCTGCTTTGCAAGTGGAGCCTTATTATCCAACTGTGCAACAAGTCAATCAAAAAACTTTGAACACAAATACTGCATCTACTATTTTGAATAGTAACGAAATGTATTTTAATGCAATCGTTCCAAATCTTCCATGCCAACCTTGTTCTAATTATGGCACGAACCATTGTCCGCAAGGCCATTTTGCATGTATGCAACAGCAAGACCTACAATCCATTGCAGATAAAGCGATTGCCTATTATAAAGAAACATAGTATTGTTTATCTCTTTCCCTTTAGTGCAATTTCAAGTTCGTCGAAGTAGTATGTTTATATCTATTTACTATTTAAATAAATAAAGCCTCGCATTGCGAGGCTTTATTGTGTATGGTCAAGTACAAAGATTATAAAGTCTTTAATACATCATTCATACTTCTTACTGCATCTGCACTCTTGTTGAATGCTGCTTGCTCGTCTGCAGATAAATCCATATCAACTATTTTTTCCCATCCATTCTTTCCAATCACAACAGGTACACCTAAGCAGATATCTTTTTGGCCATACTCGCCGTTTAAGCTTACGCAACAAGTGAATAATTTCTTTTCGTCGCGTACAATGCTTTCTACCAATGCGGCTCCTGCTGCACCTGGTGCATACCAAGCCGAAGTGCCTAATAATTTAGTCAAAGTTGCACCACCCACCATGGTATCATTGATTACTTGCTCTTGTTGCGCCTCTGATAAGAATTTTGTTACTGGAATGCTATTTAAAGTTGCATGCTTCACCAAAGGAATCATCGTGGTATCTCCATGTCCACCAATAACAATGGCGTTTAAGTCTGAAGGGCTACAATTTAAATGTGCACTTAATTGATATTTGAATCTAGCACTATCCAATGCACCACCCATTCCAATGATTCTATTTTTTGGTAATCCTGTAGACTGCAATGCTAAATAAGTCATTGTATCCATTGGGTTACTAATCACAATTAAGATCGCATTTGGAGAATGCTTTAAAATATTTTCACAAACACTTGTAACGATACCCGCATTGGTACCAATTAATTCTTCTCTTGTCATACCTGGTTTACGTGGTAAGCCAGAAGTAATTACAACTACATCTGAGTTGGCTGTTTTAGTGTAGTCATTGGTACTACCAGTAATACGTGTATCAAAACCTACTAAAGCAGCAGTCTGCATCATGTCCTGTGCCTTACCTTCGGCAAAGCCTTCTCTAATGTCTAACAAAACCACTTCAGAAGCCAATTCTTTACGTGCAATATTATCTGCACAAGTTGCTCCTACAGCACCAGCACCAACAACAGTAATTTTCATATCTTTTTATTTAAATGTTGAACTTGATTTAACGGGTTAAAGTTAGTTATTTGCCTCCTATTATTTTAAGTAATTCTGGCACTTTTACCCCTTGTTCGTAAACTTTTAACAATTGACCATTCGCATACAATGCTACAAATGGAGTCATGCGAGGCCTAAAAAATACTGGTATAGCAAATTCAGGGTCCCTGCCTACTATCACATTGGATTGCTTATCCAAGCCATATTTAATTGCAAAAGCTTTAATATCAGCCATTTCCTTATAACTATTCCAAATAAAGAAGACCGACTTAAACTTGTCCGCATTCTTTGTTAAATCAGCTGCTTCTTCTTGGCAATGAGAACAGTCTGGGCTAAATATGATGATACAAGTGTATTTAGTTTTTGGAATCTGTGTATTGCTGAAAGATTTCCCTGTGGTCAAATTAAGGGTGAATTTTGGAATGTTTTTGTCTTTTAAGAAAGGGGCATTCGGGTCAATATTTGCTTGAGCAGACAAAGTCATTGAAGCAAATAAGCTTAAAGTCATTAAGCTAAAAAAGGTCGTTACTTTTTTCATAATTTATTTTTTTTGTGCCATCATTCGCATGGCTTTTGCGTCTTGTAAAAATCCAGAAGCGAAGATAAAATCATTCAATAATTTATTTTGACTAAATATGATATCTTGATTACTGCCTTCCCATTCTTTTTTTCCTTTATTTAAGTAGATGATATATTCCCCAATTTCCATCACACTATTCATGTCATGGGTAACAACTAGGGTGGTAATATTGAATTCCTTTGTTAATTCTTGAATTAAATGGTCAATAACGAGTGATGTTTGAGGATCTAAACCCGAATTTGGTTCGTCACAGAATAAATACTTTGGCTCTAATACCAGTGCACGCGCTAATCCAACACGCTTTTTCATCCCACCACTTATTTCTGCAGGGAATTTTTCATTGACTCCTGTTAATTGAACACGCGCCAAGATTTGATTGACTTTCGCCAACTTTTCATCCTCAGTTAAATCACTAAACATGTCCAAAGGAAATTTTACATTCTCTTGGACGGTCATGGAGTCAAATAAGGCATTGCCTTGGAATAACATCCCAATACTATTTCTTAAAGTCTTTTTTTGATCTTTATTTAAAGTATTAAAATCAGCATTGTCAAATAAGATTTTCCCCTGATCTGCTTGGATTAAATCTACAATACATTTTATTAAAACGGTTTTACCACTACCGCTTGCACCTATAATTAAATTGCAAATACCTGGTTTAAACTGCGCACTCACATCGTCGATAATCACTTTATCGCCAAAGGCTTTATAGATATGTTGAATTTCTATCATGAGGTTATAAAGGTACTTGTAAAGTTAAGAGATCTTCAAACTGATCTGCTCTACTAATTAGTTTTGCCACACCATCTTGATATAAAACCTGTGCTGGTTTGAATCTTGCATTGTAATTGCTAGCCATTTCATAACCATAAGCACCTGCATTGTAAAAAACCAATAAATCACCTTCGGTAATTGTAGGAATAGCCCTGTCCCATGCAAAAGTATCTGTTTCACAAATATTTCCTACCACGGCATATTGCTTAGGTGGATTGTTAGGACTTGTGATGTTATCTATGTGATGGTATGCGTCATAAAACATCGGACGAATTAAATGATTCAGTCCTGTGTTCAAACCTGCAAAGCTGATCTCGCCCGAAGTCTTTAAGACATTGACTTTGGCAATAAAAAATCCTGCTTCGCTGACCATATATTTACCTGGCTCAAACCATGCGGTAAATTGACGTCCGAATTTCTCTGATAGCTGCTTTATCACTTTATTAACTTCTGCACCTAATTGGGCCATATCAGTACCATGTTCACCTGGTGCATAAGGCACTTTGAATCCACCTCCAAAATCCAATACGTTTACCGTAGGAAAATGAGGGAGTAGGGTGTCAAAAACTTCTGCAGATTTCATAAAAACCGCCACATCTTTTATTTCACTTCCAGTATGAATATGTAAAGTATGAATATTGATCTTGTATTTTTCTTGAATCAATTTTAATGCGTCCAATTGTGTGAGTGGAATACCGAATTTACTTTTAACATGCCCGGTAGATATTTTCAAATTACCCCCTGCCATGATATCTGGTCTAATGCGCACCCCAATGGCTTTTGTCCCGCCAAATGCTTGACCAAATTTTTCTAAATTAGATAAGCTGTCAATATTTACGTTCACGCCTAATTCAACAGCAGTCCTTATTTCATCAAACCCAACACTATTACTAGTGTATAAGATATTGTTTGGCAAAAATCCTACATGCAATGCTAGTCTAACTTCATTGATTGAACTGCAATCAATATTGCAACCCATGTCCTTAATTACTTTTAAAATATGAATATTGGTTAAAGCCTTACATGCATAAAAAAATTTTGTTTGAATGGACTCAAACTGCGCGCATAAATTTTGGTATTGCTGTTCAATTTTTTCTGCGTGGTACACATACAAAGGTGTCCCAAATTTTTCTGCTGCAGCATTTAAAGTATCGTAGGAAAGACTTGCGTTCATGCTATAAAGATACGGCCAGAACTAGGTTCTGGCCGTATCTTAGTTCAATATTTTTGTGAAAAATCCATGAATGGGAAAAGCGTAAACTTAGGCTACTGGACTTTCAGGATTGTAATCTTCTTCGTTTGATTCTGGCGTAAAATCTCCAGTCTCTGCTTCTGTATTTGGCGTCTCGGCTTGTTCGTTTTCTTCAGCTAAAGCTTCAGTTGTTTGCTCAAATACGCTATTGTCTGTAAAATCTTCTGGCTTGATTACGGTCGCTTCCACAATTTGTTCTGCCAATACTTCTTTGATCTTTGGTAAATCTTCTGTAGAGTTGATACCAAAATAGTCCATGAAGTTTCTAGAAGTAGAATAGATCAATGGCTTGCCCGGAAGCATTTCATTACGACCGCTAATCACAATCAATTCTTTTTCTAATAATTTCTGCATCGAATAGTCACTGTTCACACCTCTAATGGCTTCCACTTCACCCTTTGTAATAGGTTGCTTGTAAGCAATGATGGCTAAAGATTCCAATGCGGCGTTGGATAAACGCTTCAAAAACTTATCACCGTTCAATTGTGCAATAGTGCTATGGAAAGTAGGTTTGGTTAAAAACTGCCATCCGCCACCGCTTTGCTTTAATTCAAAAGGGTAGTACTCGGTGCTATATTTTTCTTGAATACCTTCTAAAGCAGCTTCCACTTGTTCTAGCGAAATACGCTCTTCTAAAAATCCAAAAGCAGTATTGATTAATTCGGTGATATCATTTGCATTCAATGCTTTATCACTTGCAAAAACCAAGGCTTCGATATGCGGAATGATTTGACTTATTTCCATAATGCTTTTGCTTATCCGTTTAATGCAGCTGCACCACTTACGATCTCTGTTAATTCAGTCGTAATGGCGGCTTGTCTTGCACGGTTATAAGATATTTTCAATGATTTCAACAATTCGTTGGCGTTCTCACTTGCTTTATCCATCGCCGTCATTCTAGCGCCATGCTCACTTGCATTGGCATCTAAAACGGCTTTGAATAATTGCGTGTTCAATATTTTAGGCATCAATTCTGCCACCAAAGCTTCCTTCTGTGGTTCAAAAATGAAATCTGTTTTTTTAGCGTTTGCTTTCTTTTCCATTTTTGGAATAGGCAAGAAAGGCTCTGATTTAAATTCTTGTGTTGCTGCGTTTTTAAATTCGCTATACACAATCTCAATGGCGTCAAACTCTTTATTTTCAAAGGCTTTCATGGCAGCTTTAGCAGCAGCTTGAACAGTTTCGAATTTTAAATTTAAAAAGATATCTTTAAAATCGGCATTCGTATTAAATCCTAATTTACTTAAACTTTCATATCCTTTTTTACCAATGTTCCAGATAGTTACATTTTGCGTTGGATATTTTTCGGCTATCGTTGCGCGGGTCATTTTTACCAAATTGGCATTGTATCCACCACATAATCCTCTATCAGAAGTTACGACAATAAATAAGACATTGTTCACGGTACGTTGATCTGCTAGGGCTAAATTCATATCTCCCTCTAAGCTACTAATGATATTGCTTAGCATATCTTGTAGTTTGCGAGCGTAAGGTCTCATTTGGGTAATGGCGTCTTGCGCACGACGTAATTTGGCAGCACTCACCATTTTCATTGCTTTGGTGATTTGCTGTGTACTTTGGGTACTCTTAATCCTGTTTCTAACTTCCTTTAATTGTCCAGCCATAGTGCTTGTTTATTAGGCGAGCAAAGGTATCATTTTTTACCCAATTTCCCCCTCAAACCGCCCATAACTTAATTTTTTGATCCAACTTGCCTTAAAATCATCAATTCCACCCCAATTACTTATCTTTGAAGCCCCTTGATTAACAAGGACAAACACCCAATTTTAGCGAGAATATGTTGCAAATTATCAATAAACTATTTGGCGGATCTAAAAGTGAGAAAGACGTCAAGAAAATACAGTATTTGGTTCCAGTAATCAATGGCCATTTTGAGGCGTATAAAACCCTTAGTCATGACCAATTGAGGAACAAAACGGAGGAGTTTAAATTCCGTATTAAAACACATCTTGAGTCCATTGACCAAGTGATTTCTGAAGCTCAAAATAATGCCGAGTCATTAGATATTGCCGATTTATTAGGCAAGGACGCCATTTACCAAGAGATTGACAAATTAAAAAAAGACCGTGACCAGGCTCTAGAGGAGGTCTTGTGGACCATTTTACCCGAAGCATTTGCAGTGGTGAAAGAAGCAGCTCGACGTTTTACAGAAAATGAATCTTTAACAGCAACAGCGACCGATATGGATCGTGACTTGTCCGTTAAAAAAGAATATATCACTATCCAAGGGGACCAATCTGTTTTCCAATCCACATGGAAAGCTGCAGGCACACCAGTGAGATGGAATATGGTGCATTACGATGTGCAGTTAATTGGTGGTATCGTTTTACACCAAGGAAAAATTGCAGAGATGTCGACTGGAGAAGGAAAGACATTGGTGTCTACGCTTCCAGCTTATTTGAATGCTTTAGCAGATGAAGGGGTGCACATTGTAACCGTCAATGATTACTTAGCAAAAAGAGATAGTGAGTGGAACGGAACCATTTTTGAGTGGTTGGGTATTACGGTAGATTGTATTGATAAGCATCAACCTAATTCTGAGGACAGAAGAAACGCCTACAGAGCAGGGATTACATATGGTACCAATAACGAATTTGGTTTTGATTATTTAAGAGACAATATGGTGCATTCACCAAACGAAATGGTGCAACGTAAGCATCATTACGCGATGGTGGATGAGGTGGATAGTGTATTGATTGATGATGCGCGTACGCCTTTGATTATTTCTGGTCCAATTGGACATCAAACTGGGGAGCAACAATACTTTCAATTAAAACCAAGGATTGAACAATTGGTGGATGTGCAGAAGAAGGTGGCGAATCAATTTTTAATTGAAGCAAAAAAGAAAATCAGCGAAGGCAATGACGATCCTAAGGATGGCGGATTAGCGCTATACCGTGCTTTCAGGGCTTTACCTAAAAATGGTGCCTTGATTAAATACTTGAGTGAGCCTGGTATTCGTGTTAAATTACAAAAGGCCGAGAACTATTATTTAGCCGATCAGCAAAGAGAAATGCCCATTGTAGACGAGGCTTTGTATTTCCACATTGAAGAAAAAAATAATTCAGTTGAATTAACTGATAAAGGTTTAGCATTAATCACGGGCGCAGGGGAAGATCCAAACTTCTTTTTATTACCCGATATCAGTGTGGCATTAAATGCAATCGATGTGGATGTACATATTCCTGCCGAGCAGAAAATGCAACAAAAGGAAGTCATCATTTCTGATTATAGTATTAAGGCAGATCGTATTCATACAGTGAATCAATTGTTGAAGTCCTATACTTTATTTGATAAGGATATTGAGTATGTGGTGATGGATGGTCAAGTGAAAATTGTAGATGAGCAGACTGGTCGTATCATGGAAGGTCGTCGTTATTCTGATGGATTGCACCAAGCGATTGAAGCCAAAGAAAATGTGAAGATCGAAGCTGCAACACAAACTTATGCCACCATCACATTGCAAAACTTTTTTAGAATGTACCACAAGCTAGGTGGTATGACAGGTACTGCAGAAACAGAAGCATCTGAATTCTGGAGTATTTATAAATTAGATGTGGTCTCTATCCCTACAAATATTCCTGCAGTGCGTATCGATGAGCAGGACTTAGTTTTCAAAACTAAGCGTGAAAAATTTGGTGCGGTGATTGAATCTATCGAAGCATTGCGCGCAGATGGTAGACCAGTACTAGTGGGTACCACCTCGGTGGAAGTGAGTGAATTGTTGAGCAGAATGTTGCGTCAAAAAAATATTCCACACAATGTGTTGAACGCGAAACAACATGCAAGAGAGGCACAAGTAGTTGCGGAAGCAGGTTTGACTGGTGCAGTGACCATCGCCACGAATATGGCGGGTCGTGGAACAGATATTAAATTAAGCCCCGAAGTAAAAGCAGTAGGCGGTTTGGCGATATTGGGTACAGAACGTCATGACTCTCGTCGTGTAGACAGACAGTTAAGAGGTCGTGCCGGAAGACAAGGTGATCCGGGTTCTTCTCAGTTCTTTGTGTCTTTAGAGGACGATTTAATGCGCATGTTTGGAAGTGAGCGTATTGCAAAAGTCATGGACTTTGCAGGATACAAAGAAGGCGAAGTGATTCAGCATAGTATGATCACCAAGTCTATCGAACGTGCTCAGAAAAAAGTAGAAGAAAATAATTTTGGCGTAAGAAAGCGTTTGTTGGAATATGATGATGTAATGAACAAACAAAGAACGGTGATTTATAAAAAAAGAAACCATGCTTTGTTTGGAGAACGTTTGGCATTAGACTTGGACAACGCGTTTTATCAAGTGATTGAAAATTTAAGTTTCAATCACAAAACGAACAATGATTTTGAAGGATTAAAATTAGCCTTGATTGTGCAAGTTGGACTAGATACCAAAATCACTAAGGAGGCATTTGCTGCAGCAAAAGAAAATGACTTGGCTGAATCATTGTATCAAGAAGCACTTGCGCATTACGAGTATAAGAAAAAGGATATGATGCAAAACAGCATCCCTGTCTTTAAGAATATCAGAACTCAGGAAGGTAAGCATATTGAAAATGTGATTGTGCCAGTAAGTGATGGTAAAACGATCTTTAATGTGCTTGTGAATCTTGATAAAAATTTAGACACCAAGGGCGCTGCCTTAGCGACTGAATTTGAAAAGTCCATTTCACTTAGTTTGATTGATGATGCATGGAAGGAGCATTTACGCGCCATGGATGACTTAAAACAATCGGTTCAAACAGCGACTTACGAGCAAAAAGATCCATTGGTGATTTATAAAATGGAAGCATTTGAATTGTTTAGAAAAATGGACATCGAGATCAATCATAAAATGGTACAGTTTTTATGTCACGCGCATATTCCTTTGGAAGCGAATGAGGTTAAAGAAGGACGTCAACAAAAAACCGATTTGAGTAAGTTGAGTGCGAATAGAACAGAAAACGGTACGCCAACAGAGAACGAATACCATGATCCATCTGCTCCTAAACAAGCGCCTATTACAGTGGCTCCAAAAATAGGACGCAATGATCCTTGTCCTTGTGGCAGTGGAAAAAAATATAAAGCTTGTCATGGAAAAGATGCCGCTTAATAAATATATCGATCACACCATACTAAAGCCAACCTGTTTGGTGGCAGATATTCATCAACTTTGTGATGAAGCAAAAATGTATGCCTTTGCTGCAGTATGTGTGCCTCCGAATTTTGTAAAATTGGCAAAAACGCTTACTGCAGGAACCGACGTGAAAGTAGCCACTGTGATTGGTTTCCCATTTGGGTACAGTGCCACAGAGGCCAAGATTGCAGAAATTATTTTAGCGATGGTAGATGGTGCAGACGAGTTGGATGTGGTGGCCAATATTTCGGCGATCAAAAACGGAGACTGGATGGCGATTGCCGACGAGATAAACCATATCATGCCGGTGATTCGTTCTAAGGGTAAGATTGTAAAAATCATTATTGAATCTGGTGTCTTAACAGACGAAGAGATTATAAAGTGTTGCGATATTTATGGCATAGCAGGGATTGATTATTTAAAGACATCCACAGGCTATGCAGAAAAAGGCGCAAGTGTAGAAGCAGTAAAATTATTTAGAAAATATTTACCTGAACATATTCAAATTAAAGCTTCAGGGGGCATTAGAGATTATGCCACTACAAAATTAATGATCGAAGCAGGGGCTACTCGTATTGGTTGTAGTGCAGGGGTAGCGATTGTTACAGGGGCGCAAATTGAACAAATAAAAAGTAATTACTAAGCTATGTTACTCGATAAAATAAAAACCTTAGCAGCGCAGCATCAAGCAGAAAATATTGCAATAAGAAGACATTTGCATGCAAATCCAGAATTGAGTTATCAAGAATTTGAAACAAGCAAATATATTCAAGCACAATTAACTGCGATAGGCATCCCTTTTACAGTCATAGCAACTACAGGTGTCTTAGGCATCATTGAAGGAAAAAATCCTTCAAAGCGTGTGATAGCTCTTCGTGCAGATATGGATGCACTTCCGATTATTGAAGAAAATAAAATTGATTATAAGTCCAACAATGATGGCGTGATGCATGCCTGCGGACATGATGTGCATACCACTATTTTATTAGGGGCTGCTAAAATATTATGGAGCCTGCGTGAAGAATTTGAAGGCACTATTAAATTATTATTTCAGCCAGGAGAAGAAAAAAATCCGGGTGGTGCCACTTATATGATTCGAGATGGTGCATTGGAAAATCCAAAACCTCAAGGAATCGTTGGCTTACATGTGCATCCAGGATTGAATGAAGGAAAACTAAGTTTTAGAAAAGGACGCGTGATGGCCAGTGCGGATGAATTGTATATTAGTATTAAAGGTCCAGGCGGACATGCTGCGACACCGCATCAAACAGTGGATACCATTTTAGTGGCTGCGCAATTGATTCAAAGTTTACAAACTATTATTGCGCGCAACAGAAATCCGCAAAATCCTTCTGTCTTGTCTATCTGTTCTATTCATGGAGGCAATACAACCAATGTCATTCCAAGTGAAGTAAAATTAATGGGTACATTTAGAGCCATGGATGAAGTATGGCGTTTTCAGGCACATGATTTAATGCTACAACAAGCAAAAGGCATCGCTATCGCAACCGGCGCTGAGATTGACTTTAGAGTTGACGTTGGATATCCAACTGTAGACAACGAACCAATGATCACAGAAGCGGCATGGAGATTGGCCGATGCGTATATGGGTAAGGAAAATGTGGAAGAAACAGAAAAAAGAATGGGTGCCGAAGATTTTGGTTACTATTCACAAGTCATTCCAGGATGCTTTTTCCGTTTAGGTGTAAGAAATGAATCTGCTGGTATTGTGCACAATGTACATACACCACATTTTAATATAGACGAAGCAGCCATCGAGCATGGTGTGGGCATGATGGCATGGTTGGGGACTCAGTTATAAACTATTTACTTTTAAAAATGATTCATGGCAGATACAACAAACAATACCAACAAAGAAAAATTAAGAAGAGAGCAAGCCTTAGAATACCATGCTAGTGGGAGACCTGGCAAGATAGAAGTAGTTCCAACAAAAGAGGCGAAGACTCAAAAAGATTTATCACTAGCCTATAGTCCTGGTGTGGCTATTCCATGTACAGAAATTAAAAATAATCCTGCAGATGTATATAAGTATACCGCTAAAGGAAATTTAGTTGGAGTGATCACCAATGGCACAGCTGTATTAGGTTTAGGCAATATTGGTCCCTTAGCAAGTAAGCCTGTCATGGAAGGTAAAGCGGTATTGTTTAAAATTTTTGCAGACATTGATGTTTTTGATATTGAGATCAACGAAACAGATCCAGATAAATTTGTAGAAATCGTAAAAGCTTTAGAGCCCACTTTTGGCGGGATCAATTTGGAAGATATCAAAGCCCCTGAATGTTTTTATATTGAACAGCGATTAAGAGAAGAGATGAATATTCCTGTGATGCACGATGACCAACATGGAACAGCAATCATTAGTAGTGCTGCTTTGTTGAATGCATTGACATTACAAAAGAAAAAAATTGATAAAGCAAAATTTGTTGTGAATGGCGCAGGTGCAGCAGCAATGGCTTGTATTAAATTATATGTAGCATTGGGTGCACGTTACGAAAACTTTACACTTTTTGATAAGGATGGTGTTTTACATCAGGGCAGAACAGATTTAGGGGCAGATAGAAAACCATTTGCTATCAAGTCTGATAAAATGACTTTGCCGGAAGCAATGAAAACAGCCGATGTATTTTTAGGATTAAGCGTGGGCAATGTGGTGACAAAGGAAATGATTGCTTCTATGCCAAAAAATCCGGTGGTATTTGCACTAGCCAATCCAGATCCAGAAATTGGATATGAAGAAGCAACATCTGTGCGTAAGGATATCATTATGGCTACAGGAAGATCAGATTATCCAAACCAAGTCAACAATGTACTTGGCTTCCCATACATCTTTAGAGGTGCACTAGATGTGCGCGCATCTGCCATCAATGAAGCCATGAAATTGGCTGCAGTGAAAGCCTTAGCAGAACTAGCAAAAACTGCTGTGCCAGATGTTGTGAATATGGCATACAATCAAACCAATCTAGCTTTTGGTCCACAATATATTATCCCAAAGCCATTGGATCCAAGATTATTGAGTACGCTGGCTCCGGCTGTGGCAAAAGCTGCTGTTGAATCTGGCGTAGCACAACAACAAATTAGCAATTGGGCAGAATATGAATTGAGCTTAAATAAACGCTTAGGGCTAGACAATCAAATGTTGCGTTTAATTAGTAATAAAGCGCGACGTGATCCAAAGCGTTTGGTATTTGCAGATGCAGAAAATATTAAAGTATTAAAAGCAGCGAGTATCATTTATGATGATGGCATTGCTTATCCAATTTTATTGGGTAATGAAGCTAGAATTAAAAATATTGCCGCAGAAAATAATATTGACATTGATGATTTACCAATCATTGATGTGAGAAGCGATGAAATGGAAGCGAAGCGTGAGTTCTTTGGTTCATTGTTATTCCAAAAAAGACAACGCAAGGGCATCAATAAATATGAGAGCCAAAAATTAATGCGCACACAAAATTATTTTGGTGCGATGATGGTAGAAACGGGCGAAGCAGACTCTATGTTGTCTGGACTAACACGTAATTATGCAGATGGTATTAAGCCAGCCTTACAAATTATTGGGGTGGACGAAGGTGTAAATAAGATTGCTGGCATGTATATCCTTTTAACAAAGAAAGGACCCTTATTTTTAGCAGATACCACCGTGAACATTAGCCCAACAGCCGAAGAGTTGGCGGATATTACCTTACTGGTAGCCAAAGAAGTAAGAAATTTCAATATGGAGCCTCGTGTTGCGATGTTAAGTTATTCCAACTTTGGAAGCAGTGACACACCAGAAGCAAGACTAGTAGCAGAAGCGTCAAAAATTGTAAAGCAAAAAAATCCATCTTTAATAGTGGATGGAGAAATGCAGGGGATGCTTGCATTTAACAAAGAAATATTGAAAGAAAATTATCCATTTAGCAATCTTGCGGATGCAGACGTGAACGTGTTGATTTTCCCAAATTTATCAGCAGGTAATATCGCCTATCATTTATTAAAAGAGATTGGCGGGATTGATGTCATTGGCCCTGTTTTATTAGGTTTGAAAAAGCCAGTCAATGTGTTGCAATTAGGTTCAAGTGTGCGTAATATCATCAATATGGCCACTGTGGCAGTGGTGGATGCACAATTGAAAACGAGAATTGATACGGCTACAGCAGTGGAAAGAACAAGCTGGTGGAAGAAATTAAAGAAGAAAAAGAAATAGTTAAAATAACTCAATGAATTTTATTACCCTATTTGGTAAGTACTTAATGATGCTCAAGGGCATGTTTACTGCAACCGAAAATAAACAAATGTTTTGGAAGGAGTATATCAGGCAATGTGTGGATATTGGTATTGGGTCTTTACCAATTGTAGTCATTATTTCTTTTTTCTTAGGTGCGGTAACCACTGTTCAAACAGCCTCTCAATTGGTAAGTCCATTGGTGCCATTGTCTACGATTGGGATCATTGTTAGAGATAGTATTTTATTGGAATTTGCACCCACTTTTTTATGTATTGTTTTAGCAGGCGTGGTAGGTAGCAAGATTGCTAGTGAATTAGGCAATATGCGTGTGAGTGAGCAAATAGACGCATTGGAAATCATGGGTATTAATACTAAAAACTATTTAATCCTTCCAAAAATATTGGGTGCCATTACGACTGTTCCATTATTGGTGGGTATCTCTGCAGTGGTTGGTATCTGGGGTGGATATATCGTTGGAAGCTGGTCCAATGTGGTACCTGCCGAAGTTTTTATCACTGGAATTCGTAAAGATTTTGTGGTGCATTATATCAATATTAGTTTTTACAAATCGTTTATTTTCGCAATTATTATTAGCACTGTTCCTTCCTTTTATGGGTACTATGTACAAGGGGGCGCATTGGAAATTGGTAAGACTGGAACAAAGTCTGTAGTGGTTAGTTGTATCCTTATATTAATTGCAGATTATATCATTGCAGCCATCGCATTATAGTAGTAACTTTAGTATAAATACAATTGCATGAAAATAAGTTTTCACGGAGCAGCTCGTACGGTTACAGGTTCAAAACATTTAGTTCAGTTAGCAAGTGGTGAAAATTTTTTGCTTGACTGTGGTTTGTTTCAAGGAATGGGTCGAGATACAGATTCCTATAATGCTCAGTTTGGCTTTGATGCAAAGACCATCCATTATGTCATTTTATCCCACGCACATATAGACCATACAGGGCTATTACCAAAATTAGCGGCAGAAGGTTTCAGGGGAAAAATTTACTGCACACCAGCTACCAAAGCATTGACCGAAATTTTATTAGAAGACTCTGCCATGATCCAAAGGGATGACGCAAAATATAAAAATAAAAGATTGGCTAGAGAGGGGATGCCGCAGGTGGAACCCTTATACACGATTGACGATGTGAATTTGCTGCTTCCAATGTTGCAAAGTGTGGAATACGATAAGCCTTATACCATTTCCGAACAGGTTGAATTATTGTTTACAGAAGCAGGGCATATTATTGGAAGTGCTGCAGTCAATCTTAAGATCAAGGAAAATAATACAATGCAGACCCTTACTTTTAGTGGGGATATAGGCAGGTATCGAGATATGATTTTAAGATCCCCTGCAAATTTTCCAGCAGCAGATTTTATCATTATTGAAAGTACTTACGGCGATAAATTACATGACCTGATCCACACCACCCCAGATGATTTATTAAAATGGATTCAATCTACTTGCGTAGAACAAAAAGGTAATTTAATTATTCCTGCTTTTAGTGTTGGCAGAACCCAAGAAATTTTATTTGAACTCAATCAGCTCTCACTTGAAAAACGCTTACCGCATATCCCAATTTATGTAGATAGTCCTTTGAGTATGGAAGCCACTGAAATGCTCAAAAAGTTTCCAAAATACTATAATAAAAAAATACAAAGAATTTTAGAAGTAGACGATGACCCATTTGACTTTGAAGGCTTAAGATATATTAAATCGGTGCATGAGAGCAAGGCTTTAAACGAAGACATGCATCCAAAAGTAATTATCTCGGCCTCCGGCATGGCAGACGCAGGCAGGGTAAAACATCATATCAAGAATAATATAAGTAGTAAAAAAAATACCATCTTAATGGTGGGCTATTGTGAACCTCGATCCCTTGGTGGCCGTTTAATGAATGGCGCTAAAGAAGTCCGTATTTATGGAGAGCCATTTGAAGTAAGATGTCAAATTGGATCTATCAAAAGCATGAGTGCACATGGAGATTACGAAGACCTAATGCAGTTTTTGGCTTGCCAAAATCCCGCAGCAGTAAAAAAATTGTATATTGTACATGGTGAAGCAGAAGTGCAGGATCATTTTGCAGAAAGGCTCAGAAAGAAAGGGTTTAAGGATGTCATTGTACCAGAATTACATGAAACTTGTGAGTTGAAATAAATTAATAAAATATAAACTGTATGCTACGAATTAAACATTTGATTTTAACCCTCTTTATACTTGGTTTAAATACTGCAGTACTAGCACAGCCCGCTACCATTATTACAAATATTCAATTGGTAGATGGAACAGATAAGCCAGCTTTCAAAGCATCTGTAAAAATTGTTGGGAATAAGATTGTGGCTATTGGTGATTTGAAGCCCAATAAAACAGATCAAATGATTGACGGTAAGGGGAAAATTTTAGCACCCGGATTCATCGATTCACATAGTCATCATTTTGGAGACCTTAATAAAAACAGAGCAGGGCTATCTACCTCAAGTCAGGGCATTACAACTATTGTGATTGGACAGGATGGAAACGGGTATCCAATGGATAGCCTAACTAAATGGATGCAAGCAAATCCAGTGGTATCCAATGTTGCAAGCTATACAGGCCAGTCAAGCTTACGTGAAATCGCCATGGGCGAAAATGATTTATATCGTAAGGCAACAGATGCCGAAATCAATCAAATGAAATCGGTTTTAGCTTCAGAATTAGAAAAAGGCTCTTTTGGTTTATCTACAGGATTAGAATATGAATCGGCCT
>CAMDNL010000001.1 GCA_945902975.1 Chitinophaga pinensis | reverse complement strand
TCCTTATTCCATATAAAAGGAATTGATTGCTGAATCGCAACAATACGTAAATGTAAATAGGCAAATAGTGGTGAAAAGAAAATTAAAAAAAGATACTTGAATAAGGCAAAGTAAAAAAGAAGCAATGTAAACCAAAGCCAGAAACTTCCCATGGTAATAAAAAAACCAAGCCAATTACTATTCAAGCTGTCTATGAATGCTTTTAGCCCTGTTTTTAAGATGATGGATTCGATGAAAAAACTTGAAGTTTGTCCAAAATAATTCATGCCTATGATTAACAAAGTAGTGTAGATGATTCCTGGCACAACCATCCATCTCCATAATTTATGTTCTACAATAAATTGGTGGGCTAAAAAGTAAGCGCGTATGGATAAAATCAATTCTTTTAGCAATGCTTCGTATTTGGGATAAAGATACGAATGAACCGGGATCTATGACTGCATTTTAGTGCCAAAGGCAAGATCCCCAGCATCTCCTAAGCCCGGAACGATATAGCTTTTGTCATTTAAAATAGGATCAATAGCTGCACACCAAATTGGAATTTCAGCACCTAACTCTTTTTCTACATGCTCAATTCCTTTTTGACTGGCAATGGTCACAACAATATGAATTTGCGCTGGGGTATATGTTTTTTGTATCGCTTGAATGGTTTCCACTAAGGATGCACCAGTAGCCAACATGGGATCACATAAAATTAAAATACGATTATTTAAATCAGGGCAGCTTAAGTATTCAAGACTGATTTCAAAACTACCATCTGTGTGATGTTTTCTGTAAGCCGAAATGAATGCGTTATCTGCTTTATCAAAATAATTCAACATGCCTTGGTGTAGTGGCAGACCAGCTCTTAGGATAGTGCCCAATACTGGTTGTTCTTCTAGCAATGAAGTAGAGGCGATGCCTAATGGGGTAGTGACATCAACGGATTTAAAACGCAAGGTCTTGCTTAATTCATAGGCAGCCACTTCTCCTATACGTTCTATATTTCTTCTAAAACGCATTCTATCATTTTGCACATGCACATCTCTCAATTCTGCTACCCAATGATTTAGTAAACTATGATGCTTGCTTAAGTCAATGACCATATAAATGTTTTAATTGTTTTATTTCGAAAATGCCAATGCTATAAAATTAATATAATTTAAACTGGTCTCCATCAAAAAGCCCAAGATCACTCATTTTAATATGTGGAATGACTAGTAAAGCCATAAAACTAAGGGTCATAAAGGGTGACCCAAGTTGCGTCCCTAATGATTTGGCCATTTTGTCTATTTCTATGTACTCATTGGCAACTTGATAAGGGTCAGCAGTACTCATTAATCCTGCAACAGGAAGCCCTATGACTTTAGACGATTCCCCTTGCACACAACTAATGCCTCCTTTTTCATGTACCACTAAGTTGATTGCTTTTAAAATACTTTCGTCATCTACACCAACTGCAATGATATTGTGACTATCGTGCGCCACGGTAGAAGCGATAGCGCCAGATTTAAATCCAAATGACTGTATTAGTCCTATTTTTGGTTTAGCTGCATGATAACGATTGTATACCACCACTTTTAAAATATCTTTTTCTATATCTGCAACAATTGCATTGTCTTTGATAGTCGGTTCAGCCCATACTAAATTCGTAATCAATTGCCCATCTATCGCATGTATCACAGGAACCATACCGTCCTTGCTTGGATAAGTTGCAGCAGGTAATTGAAGGTCTGATAAAGCTATTGGGTGCGCATTGAATTGATTGATGGCTGTTGCTTGAATAGGCTCGATCAATGAGTGCCCATTCTGAGCTACTAATTGCCCATTGATATAGGTTTCAATGACTTTAAAATCTTGCAGGTTTTCTACCAATATTAAGTTTGCAGGATCATTGACCCTTGCATATCCAGTTGGTAATTGATAATGGATGACTGGATTAATACATGCTGCTCTTAATACATTGAATACGTTTATTCCTTTAGCGACTGCTCTAGCACATAATTGGTTAATATGACCTTCTAATAAACTATCAGGATGTTTGTCATCGCTACACAACATGACTTTTTTAGGATGGTCATCTATCAACTCATACAAAGCTTCAAAATTTTTGGCTGCACTTCCTTCACGAATTAAAATATGCATTCCAAAACTTAATTTATCTACCGCTTCCTCGATGGTGAAACATTCGTGGTCGGTGCTAATCCCAGCTGCTATATATTGTTTTGCTAAATCACCCATTAGCCCAGGGGCATGGCCGTCAATGGGCTTGCCAATGGCGTGTGCCGCTTTTATTTTTTGCATCACTTCTGCGTCCTGATGCAGGACACCAGGGAAGTTCATCATCTCACTTAAATAATAAATATCTGGAGAAGCTAAGAGCTTTGCTATATCGACACTATCAATTACCGCACCGGCTGTTTCAAATGATGTGGCAGGAACGCAGCTTGGCGCACCAAAGAAAAAATGAAATGGTACTTTTTTCCCATTGTCAATCATGTATTGCACGCCTTCTAAACCACATACATTTGCAATCTCATGCGGATCACTAATCGTACCAATCGTCCCATGAACCACAGCTAGTCTAGCAAAGGAGCTGGGTATAAGCATACTACTTTCAATATGTACATGACTGTCTATAAAACCTGGTAAAATAAATTGATTCGGTGCTTCATCGCATTCGGTGATGGATACAATCCTACCATCTTCAATACTTAGTATTGCTGGATAAATACGTTTATCTAGAATGTCAACGTACTGACCTTGAATGGTAGCTGTCTGCATTGTATTGCTTAGTGTTGTGAATTAAAACCAATAACTGAGCTTAAAGATAAGCGCTCTATTCTTACTTTTAAATAAAGGATCTGTAAAATAATTATCTGTGTACACTAAAAAGAAGTCGCTCATTGGTTTATAGCGGTATTGTAACCTACTATTGATGTTAAAATTATTGCTCTGTGTATTGTATTGAATAAAAGTGGTCCAGAATAATTTGGTATTAAAATTGTATTCTATTCTAGGTGCAATAAGCAATAATTTAGTACTTCCATATATGCCAGGAAGCTGTATATTATTAAATTGCGCATTTAATCGTAAACTCAAATGTGGCTGATTTCTCCAATTGACACCTACTCTAAAACTTTGAACTGTCCCATTATAAAATTGTCCAAAATTAAGGTCTGTACTCCATCCAAAAAGTTTTCTAGTATCTGAATTATAGCCCATTCCAAATTGTGCATATTGATATTGAGCAGCTGGCAGCGGTGTGCCGTCTGTAAAGCTTGTTGGAAAAAGCAGGTTGGTAATATTATTACTTAAGCCTAAATTAAAACTAGATGCGTTTTTTAAATCGGTCCTTACTTGTACAGTACTTTCAAGTTCATTGAAACTATTGTCTGGATTGAAAACTATAAAATTCTGAGTTGTAAGTTCCATCTTGCCAATTTTACCTTTCGCTGGCATTAATGTATAACTGATTTCAGAAAAAATATGTTTAAATCCAATTCGAATACTCGTATCTCTCTCTGCATCGTAATTGCTTATCCTTTGCACGAATCCCATATCAGTGTAGTAATTCTTTCCCACATTGGCTAAGTCTAACACAAAACCAAAATTTCGTCCATTATAACTTAATCCAGCTTCTGCATAATTATTTAAGTCTTTGATAGTAGGTTTCATGGATTGATTGTAATTGGCCCAGTAACTAAAACTTCCCGCTGGATTGGAATACTCAAATGTAATCCCAGCATTTCGTCCATACTTGTCCAGTGGATTCTTTTTTTCTTCCTCTACCGAAATAAAATTTTCACGGTTTAAAAAATAGCCCTTAACCATAGATCTTTTCAAAACTCTTTTTTGCCATGTAAAAGCAGAAAAATTTTCAGGTGCATAATTGCCTTTTCTTCCTGTTTGCATATTCATGGCACCAATCCTTACATCAGGTGATAAATTACCAGAAAGCCTTGCGCCAAATAGGATAGGAATTTTATTACCTTCTTTATCTAAGCCAATGGTTCTCGAATAGAATGGACGAATTGGCGGGATGCCAAATCCAGCAAATAGATCCGCATTTTCTAAGAAGAAGGCCCTTCGCTCTGGTAAGAAAATATTAAACCTGGTTAAGTTAGTCACTTGGTTATCTACCTCTACTTGTGAGAAGTCGGGATTGACTGTTAGATCTAAATTTAAAGAAGAATTCAAGGCGATTTTAGCATCAAAGCCAACATTGCCAGTTGTTTCGATCTTGCTGGTTGATTTATCTTCGCTAATGCCACCTGTTAAATAGGGCAACAGAATTACATTGTTATTACTCGCTGGCGGATTGGTAGGCCACTTCATCAATCCTGTATAACCAAGATCGTAAGATTTAAAATTTGGTCCAATTCTAGTCCATGTACTATACTCGAAATTCTTAGCGTCGATTCGTACAAAGTTGACGCCCCAATTTTTATTTTCTGAATTATAACGAATAGATTTTAAGGGGATGGCTATTTCGGCAATCCAATAATTACCATAATCTTTAGTCATCGAAAACCACTTAGTATCCCAGCTATAACTGATTCCTCCGTCACTACTCCCTGTCAACTGATCTTCTGATTGCACATTCAATGCACTTACAACAAAATAAAATCCGTTTGTCTTTTGATTCAAGGGATCTAGAACAACTGCTACTCCATCGTTTCCATCATGTCCAATATCTCTTTTTAAACTTCTGATAATGGCCGTGCCGCTATCATATACTTTGAAGGCAAAATATAAATTTTTATCATCGTATAAATATTTTACCTCGGTTTGTTTTTTTGGTGCGCCAATATCATTCGGGAATTTTTTGTTAAACTGACTAACCGCTTCCACTGTATTCCATGCAGGTTCATCCAAAATGCCATCCAATTTAATGGGTCCTTTTGTAGGCTGAATCGTCAACTGAAATTCTTGCTGCACATTGGCATTGATTTGCGCTTTGCCATCTAGCCAAAAGAGGTTTAAAGTAAGTAGGAGCAGGATGAGCGATATTCTATTCATTGAATCATATTGGACTGCAAATATCCAATGATTTAGAGATAATCAATAAGGATTATTATAAGTGGAAAATAAGAAGTTTTAATGAACTATTGAGGCTTTGAGTAAGATTATTGCTTATTCAGAGTCAAGTATATCCGGTCTTCTTTGCTTGGTCCTAATCAATGCCTGCTCTGATCTCCATTGATCCACCTTCTTTGGGTCACCTTGTAGCAATACCTCAGGGACAGTTAATCCACGGAAGTCTGCCGGCCTAGAAAATACGGGTGGAGCTAATAAATTATCCTGAAAAGAATCTGTTAATGCAGAGGTTTCGTCATTTAATACACCAGGAATCAATCTGCCTACTGCATCTACAATGACAGCAGCAGCCAATTCTCCTCCACTCAAAACATAGTCTCCAATAGAAATTTCTTGAGTTACATATAAGTCTCTAATTCTTTGATCAATGCCTTTATAATGTCCACAAATAATCAGGATTCTATTTTTTAAGGATAAAGTGTTGGCGTCTTTTTGATCGAATCTTTTCCCATCAGGTGTGACAAAAATGATTTCATCAAATGCACCGCCTTCTTTTTGTAAATCGTCAATGGCATTGGCGAGTGGTTCACACATAATCACCATCCCTGCACCGCCTCCGTATTGGTAGTCATCCACCTGTCCGTGTTTATTAATGGCCCAGTTTCTTAGTTGATGCAACTTGATATGAAGATGCCCGCGTTCTTGTGCACGCTTCATAATACTATGCGCAAATGGGCTTTCAAGAAGCTCTGGGAGTACTGTTAGAATTTCAATGGTCATGCTACAAAGATAATTGAGATTAGTCCAAAAAATCGCCTAAATCACGGCGGTTCTTTTTAGTAGGTCGCCCAATCTTACTCAAGCGCTTACCAGTTTGAAACGTAGCTGCAACCTGCCTCACGCGCTCTAATTCTTCTACCGGGGTTAAGTCTTCATAGTATTTAATAGCTTCTGCATAGGCCAATCGGCCATCTAGTAGTTGGGTCACTTTTAATATCCAGTTCTTATGTTCTGTTCTTGCCTCGTAGATATCTCCAATAACCACATTGCGAGAGGCTTTTACATTTTCTCCATTTAACTTCACACGGCCTTTCTCAATGGCTTCTGTAGCCATGCTTCTTGACTTGAATACGCGGATAGACCACAAATATTTATCGAGTCTTAATTTTTCTTTCTTTAGTTCTGGCGCAGGCATCTGTCCTTATTTTTTTTCGGCAAAAAATTGATGAAAATAAGGGATGGTTTCAATGCCTTTATAAAAATTCACGATATCGTATTTTTCATTTGGGCTATGTAAATTGTCACTATCTAAACCAAATCCCATGAATACAATTTTCAATCCAAGTTCTTGTTCGAATAGTGAACAGATTGGAATACTTCCACCGCCTCGAACTGGAATAGGCTCTTTACCAAATGTGGTTGCAATTGCTTTTGCCGCACTTTGATATTCGTGAGAATCAATAGGTGTGATATAGGGTTCGCCACCATGATGCTCAAATGCAGTCACAGTTACGTTATCTGGCGCAATGGATTTAAAATAATTCAATACTTTCTCTGTGATGATTGTAGAAGATTGATTTGGCACTAACCTGCATGAAATTTTAGCAAATGCTTTGGAAGGTAAAACTGTTTTTGCGCCTTCTCCTGTGTAGCCGCCCCAAATGCCATTGACTTCGAGTGTTGGTCTGATACCTGTTCTTTCATTCGTACTATATCCTTTTTCACCCCATACATTGGCAATGCCTAAGTCTTGCTTAAACTCATTTAAATCAAAAGGTGCTTCTGCCATTTTTGCGCGCTCAGAAGGGGTTGATTCTATCACGTCATCATAAAATCCAGGGATGGTGATATGGTTATTTTCGTCATGACAAGCGGCAATCATTTTTGATAAGATTGTAATAGGATTCGCTACTGCACCTCCATACACACCACTATGTAAATCTCTATTTGGTCCAGTCACTTCTATTTCTATATAACTTAATCCTCTCACACCAATATCGATAGAAGGGTTGTCCATACTAATCATTGCGGTATCGCTAATTAATATCACATCTGCTTTTAACAAGTCTTTATTCGCTTTTACGAAACTGGCTAAATTTGGACTTCCAATTTCTTCCTCACCTTCTATCACGAATTTAATATTAGTGCACATGGTATTGGTCTTGGTCATCATCTCCAAAGCCTTTACGTGCATGTAAAACTGTCCTTTGTCATCGCAAGCACCTCGGGCAAAAATTTTCCCATCAATAATTGTTGGTTCAAATGGGCCACTATGCCATAATTCCAGAGGATCAGCAGGTTGCACATCGTAATGTCCGTATACTAAGACTGTTGGAAAACTTGGATCAACAATAATTGCTCCATAAACAATAGGATGTCCTTCTGTTTCATAAATGGTTGCAATTTGCGCTCCTGCATCTGTCAAAGATGTTGCCACTGCTTTTGCACAAGCTTGCATATCCCCATTGTGTTCGGACTTTGCGCTAACACTAGGGATGCGTAATAAATCCAATAACTCTTGTAAAAAACGATCCTTATTTGCTTCTTGAAATGCTTTCCATGCGTTCATATGCTATAATTTTTTTAAGAAATTTTTATAATACTTATTTATGCTAATTGATGTTTATTATCTGATAATACATTTTCAATGGTCCAATCTAATTTTTGTTCAAATGGCGCTTTTCTTTGAGCACAATTTTCTGCTACACATATCGGGCAACTGTAAGGCATACATCCATCTGTATGTACAAAAAATTCAATGCTCGCCCCAAATTTACCCTTAATTAAATTTGTAAATTCTTCTACTACATGGTGTGCTTCGTTTACGTTTAAAAACCAAGGCACTGTAAGATGGCAGTCAATATGCATTAAGCTACCATATTTAATTACCCTTAAATTATGTAGGTCAACCCATTGTATATTTCTGTTTTTATTCAATTCGCCAACCACTTCTTCTAATAAAGCTAGATCCGCTTCGTCCATAATGCCAGCTAAGGAAGCTCTAATGATTTTGTAGCCATTATAAATAATCCAGAAGCTCATTAAAATGGCGAGTATTGCATCAATGCCGGTGATATTTGTTAATAGTACAATCCCAATACCTATGGACACTGCAAATGTGGTAAAGCTGTCTAATATTAAATGTTGACCACTAGATGTTAAGGCTAGTGATTTATTTTTCTTACCCATTTTTTTCGCAATCAAACCAGCAAATAAATTTAAAAAAGCAGTGACTAACAAAACCCATAATCCATTATCTAGGCTATGTAATTCGCTGGGTTTAAAAATTGCACTGATAGATTCATAAAAAATAATTAAACCAGCCGCAATGATTAAACTTCCTTCAAACGCAGCTGATATAAATTCTGCTTTTCCATGACCATAAGGGTGCTCCTTGTCTTTTGGCTTAGAGGCCACATATAAACTATATAACCCAATGGCGCCAGCCAATACATTCACAATACTCTCTAATGCATCAGACAATACAGAGAGGGAGTGTGTCATGAAATAGGCAACAAACTTCAATACAAAAAGAACGACACTTAAAGAAGTGACATAGAACTGTATTTTTAAATTCTGTTTAGCTGCTTGCAATGGGATGAATTAGAAATGAATTAGAATTTGAATGCGTTGTATCTACCCTCTACAAATTTCCAGTTGACAAGGTTCCACCATGCATTAATATAGTCGGGGCGTTTATTTTGATACTTCAAATAGTAAGCATGCTCCCAAACATCTAGACCAAACAAAGGATATCCTTTTGTTTCGGCTATATCCATTACTGGATTGTCTTGATTGGGTGTAGAACAAATTGCTAATTGACCTTTCTCGTTCACAATCAACCAAGCCCATCCACTTCCGAATCTATTTTTTGCTGCTTCTGCAAATGCTTTTTGAAAATCCGCAAAAGTTCCAAATGATTTTTCGATCGCTTTTGCTAAACTGCCCGTTGGCATTGAAGCTGGAGCAGGTTGCATGGTTTGCCAAAATAATTCATGGTTATAATGACCGCCTGCATTGTTGCGCATTTTTGTAGAATACTTTGAGATGGATTCTAGTAAGTTAGTGATAGATGTAGTTTTTATATCTACCTTTTCTGCTACACAAGCATCATTTAAATTTTTAGTATATCCAGCTGCATGCTTAGTATGATGAATGTCCATCGTCATAGCGTCTATGAATGGCTCTAAAGCATTAAAGGCATAGGGCAAGGGCTGTTGCATGTAATTCACCTCCTGACTCAATTGTAATCCACCGAATGTATGAATGATTGGCATACTCGCCATTGCAATACCCGCTTTGCCAGTTTGCTTGATGAACTGACGTCTACTGTTGGATGAACTAGACATAGGATTATTTTTTAAAGTACTTCTGTAAAGTTACTTTAATTGGCTGTAAAAAGCGGTAGTAAAATTCCTGATTGAACAACTGTGAATCGCGCATGGCTTTGTAGGTTAAGAATAGTCCAACGGGGATTAAAAAGAGACTAGACAACCACATGCCAGCATACACCGACCATTGCTCCGACTTGGCTAGTTTCTCTCCAAAATTATTGAGTAAGAAAAAGACAACAAAAAAGGCAATTGCTGAAACCATTGGCGCACCCAGTCCTCCTTTTCTGATAATCGCACCTAAAGGCGCTCCAATTAAAAATAACACGATACAAGCAAAGGAGAGTGTGAACTTGCGATGCCATTCAATAGCATGCATTGTTTCAGCGTGCTGTTGGTCTTTATAGATCGTCACCAAGCTTGCTAAATTATTTTGCAAAGAAGAGAATTGGTAACCAACCGATTCGACAATATTATAACGTTCATCTTTTGGAATGATCGCATCAAAATTTTTGATTGAGGAAGATGGAATCTCTTTAAATAATTTAGCACTATCCTTATAAAGCATAAATTTTAAGTAGGGGTATATTTCTATGCTTGCTTTTTTGATAAAAAAACTATCCATCGATTGAATGGAATCTATTGCTTTCCCCAATTGTCTAACGCTCAACATTTTTGGATCATAAATGACATCCACTGTTTTGTTCATCTGAAAACTTTTCAGGTCAAAAACTTTTTTATATTCTTTAAAATTGAGCCTTGTAAATTCGGTATTGGTGGTTGCCCTGTAACCCTTTTCTTGGTAACGCCACCCGTTGTATAAAATAAATTCTAAAAACTTTTTATCAGGTGTAACCCTCATCACGCCTGACTTTGCCATTATCATATTATCCTGCAGTCCAAATCTTTTCTCAAAAATAACGATATCATTGATCACGCTATCATTGGCCTCTTTCTTACCTAACTTAATCACATATCCGTCAATCTTATCATAAAAAACACCTTCTTTTAAATCGATAGCGGGTTTGGATACGATGATTTCATATTTCAAAGTAGTTAACCGCATTTGAGAGACCGGAATAATATTATTGGCTAACAAAAATGCAATTCCTGCTAGGAAGATTGCAAAAATAAAAAGTGGACGCATGAAACGAACCAAGGGAATGCCTGCGGACTTGATGGCGACGAGTTCAAAACTTTCACCCAAATTTCCAAATGTCATGATCGAAGAAAAAAGCAATGCCAAAGGAATGGCAGTCGTCAACATGCTGATAGAAACTAGGCCAACTAATTTCAAAATGATAAATGTATCCAATCCTTTTCCAACTAGATCGTCAATATAGAGCCAAAAGAATTGCATGGTCAGCACGAATATAGAAATAGTCAATGCCGCCAAAAAGGGTCCTATAAAAGCCCTGAGAATTAGTATGTCTAATTTTTTGAACAAAATTGTAGTGCTAGCTACCTATTCTATAAAATAGCTCTTTGATTTGATAACCCCAAAGTTGACTTTGGTCTTTGATCTCATTTTTCTCCGCAAAATCCTTGATGATCAATACGGTTTGATTTGAAATTTCTGTTTTTTCAATACTAAACTCAAAATATTCATTCTTTTCACTGTGTAACCATCTAAAACGAATGAATTTATTTTCTTCTTGATCTAAAATTTCTGCCTTGTCTGGGGTGCCGCCATTCCATGAAAAACTGAAGACATTTTCCCATTCGTCAACTCTATCAGCGAACCATTCTTGTAAACCAGAAGCGGTGGAGAGGAATTCAAATAAGATTGCAGGAGAACATCTAACCGGAAATTCAAGTGTAAATAGTAATTTTTTACTCATAATATCAATCTGCCCTATTTAGGGCATCGTTTGATGCAATAATATCAAATAAAAGCATGCCTCCAAGTATTTTAGTGACTTAATTCGTTAACAAACTGTAAAGACTTATAAACAAGTAGGGTAGATCTATCTATTTACAATGATAATCAATTGATTATGATAAAAAATAGGTATTTAGAAAGCGTTCTAGTAATTATTTTTTTTCAATTTTATCCCCTGCTTTTCAGTGCCTTTGATCACTTATCTTTGCAAACTATAAAGACAGACCTATGTTCAATGCACTTAGTGAAAAATTAGAATCAGCGTTTAAACACCTAAAAGGCCAATCCCGCATCAATGAATTGAATGTGGCCAATACCCTTAAGGATATCAGAAAAGCCTTATTGGATGCCGATGTGAACTTTAAAATTGCCAAGGAATTTACAGATAGTATTAAAGAAAAAGCCGTTGGTGAAAAAGTAATCAATGCCATTAGTCCTGGTCAATTGATGGTTAAAATTGTGCAGGATGAATTAACTGCGTTGATGGGTTCGGAAGCAAGTTTATTAGATACCTCGAAAAATCCAACCATCATTTTAGTAGCAGGTTTGCAGGGTAGTGGTAAGACTACTTTTTCTGGTAAATTGGCCACCTATTTGAAGGCCCAAAAAAAATCTCCTTTATTGGTTGCCGCCGATATTTATCGTCCTGCAGCAATGGATCAGTTGACGGTCTTAGCAGAACAAATTGGGGTGGATATTTTTGTAGAGCGTGAAAATAAAGATGCGGTTTCTATTGCGCAAAATGCAATTGCATACGCCAAACAAAATAATAAAAACGTGATCATTATCGATACTGCAGGTAGACTTGCTGTAGATGAAATGATGATGAACGAAGTAGCAAATATTAAATCTGCTATTCAGCCACAAGAAATTTTATTTGTCGTAGACTCAATGACAGGGCAGGATGCAGTCAATACAGCAAAGACTTTCAACGACCGATTAGATTTTACTGGTGTTGTTTTAACAAAATTAGATGGTGATACTAGAGGTGGAGCAGCTTTATCTATTAAGTATACAGTGAACAAGCCGATTAAGTTCATGAGTAGTGGGGAGAAGATGGATACATTAGATATTTTTTATCCTGAGAGGATGGCGCAAAGAATTTTAGGGATGGGAGACATTACTTCTTTGGTTGAAAAAGCGCAGGCTCAATTTGACGAGGTTGAGGCGAAAAAATTAGAGAAGAAAATTCGAAAAAACCAATTTGATTTTGAGGATTTTTTAACCCAAATTCAGCAGATCAAAAAAATGGGGAATATAAAAGATTTAATGGGGATGATACCGGGAGTTGGAAAAAGCATTAAAGATATTGATATCAAAGATGATGCTTTTAAAGGGGTTGAAGCCATCATTCAGTCAATGACCTTAATTGAGCGAAGGAATCCAGATACCTTAACACCAAGTAGAAAAGCAAGAATTGCAAAAGGCGCAGGAAAAGACCTTGCCGAAATCAATGCCTTTATCAAACAGTTTGACCAAATGAAACAAATGATGAAGACAATGAGCGGTCCTGCGGGTGCGGCCATGGCAAGTAAAATGCCTGGCATGAGAAGATAATTGGAGCTTAAGAGGCTTAAGTCGTTGATTTTCAGCTTTTTTGTCCAATTTTGCTTTCTTATTCCATTTAATTGGGCGAGTTCAGTATTTTATTTTATCTTTGCTCCCCTTAACCCTATTTGTTAACGCCTATAAATTTCTATTTAAAATGGCAGTAAAAATGAGACTACAGCGTCATGGTAGTAAAAAAAGGCCTTTCTACTTTATAGTAGTGGCTGACGGACGCGCACCAAGAGATGGTAAATTCATCGAGAAAATTGGTACTTACAATCCTTTAACAGTTCCAGCGACAATCAATTTAGATCGTCAAAAGTCTTTAGAGTGGTTAAACAAAGGTGCTCAACCTACAGACACCGTTCGCAGAATTTTGTCTTTCAAAGGAGTACTTTATTTAAAACACTTATTACGTGGAGTTAAATTAGGTCTATTTGATGATGCAACTGCAATGACTAAGTTTGAGTCTTGGTATGCTGAGCATGAAACATCAATTGCTTCTAAGAATGATGCACACAAAAAAGCACAAGCTGCTAAAAAAGAGTATGTACCAGTAGTTAAGAAAGTAGCTGAACCAGTTGCTGAAGCACCTGCAGAAGTTGTTGCTGAAGAAGCAGCACCAGAAGTAGTAGCTGAAGAAGTTGTTGCTGAAGAAGCAGCACCAGAAGCGGCGGCTGAAGAAACTCCAGCTGCAGAATAAACTAAACTGCAACTTAATTAAGATTCAATAGCATTCAACCTCCCGAAATTCGGGAGGTTTTTTTTATCGTCCAATCATTTACTAAATTTGTGTATGAGTGAGTATATCCATATCGGGAAAATAGTGGCAGCACATGGTCTAACAGGGCATCTTATTTTAGAGCATGCCTTGGGTACACCCATTCATTTTAAAGGAATTGATGCCATTTTTATTGAAAAAAATACAGCTAGTTTTATTCCCTATTTTATACAATCTGCCTCTGCTAAAACCGAAAGTTTAACCCATTTACAAGTAGAAGGCATTACGACAAGAGAAGCCTGTAGTATTTTGATTGGAAAAAAAGTATGGCTGCCAGAAGCTGAGTTTCAATTGCTAGTGGATAAAAGTTCACCGCTTTCTTTATTGGGTTATATGGTGGTTGAAAAAGGAATTGAATTAGGAAAGATAGAAGAAGTGATAGAACAACCTCATCAACTTATGGTGACCATTTTATACCAAGGTCAGGAAGCTTATATTCCTTTACATGAGGAGAGCCTTAAAGGGGTAGACCATGCAAAAAAGCAAGTGGATGTTGCATTGCCCGACGGCTTGTTAGATTTATATACTGAGATGGATAACGCTGAATAATTTAACTATTCCATTTATCTAATTGCTTAATTGTTGCAGCCAAATCTTTAGGAAGTGGCGCTTCAAATGCAAAGGCCTTTTCTTTAAACACCAATTTTAAAGTATGTGCATGTAAGGCGTGTCTTGCTAGTAGTGGCTTTTCTTCTTCTTCGGATTTGCTTAATTTGAAATTCTTTTTCTTAATACTAGAGAGTAGTAATTTTTCACCATCGCCATAAATTTCATCTGCAATAATAGGGTGTCCCATATGTTTTGCGTGTACCCTAATTTGATGGGTTCTTCCTGTATGAATTTGAAAGGAAACCAAAGCATAGCGTTTATAGTATGTCACAACCTCATAGGTTGTCAATGCTACTTTTCCTTTTACATGAATGTACATCTGTCCTTTTTTGACTGGGTGTTCCATAATACTTCCGTCAATACTTCCACTTTGTTCAGGACGGCCCACCACCAATCCAAGGTATTTTTTTTCAATCGTTCTGCCTTCAAATAAAAGGCTTAGTTCCTTATGTGCTTCTGCATTTTTTGCAAAAATAATAAGCCCACTTGTAGCTTGATCCAAACGGTGCACCGTAAATATATTGCCGTATTTATCTTGTAAGAGCGACTTTATAGAAAGTGTTTTACCAAAACGATCTGGTATACTTAATACACCAGCAGGTTTATTAATCACAATTAGGTCATCGTCCTCAAATAGTATATCTAACATCCCTTACTTACTTGCTTTTCTTGTAAATGACTTATTTAGAAACTTCAATGTGCGCACTTCTTTTTCTGCTAAGAAACGCCACTTGCCACGATCTACATTTTTCTTAGTTAAATTAGCGAACATGACTCTGTCCAAGTGTCTCACATCGTATCCAAGGTGCTCGAAAATTCTTCTTACAATTCTGTTTCTTCCACTATGAATTTCAATGCCAATTACATTTTTAGAAGTATTGGATAAATAACTTACGGCATCTGCAGCAATGAATCCATCTTCTAGTTCAACACCTGCAGCAATAGACTCCATGTCGGCCTTGGTTACAGGCTTGTCTAAAGTGACTTCGTAGATTTTTTTAATCTCATAAGATGGATGCGTTAGCTTTTGCGCCAAGTCACCATCATTGGTTAAAATTAAAACGCCTGTGGTGTTTCTATCTAATCGGCCTACAGGAAACATTCTTTGTGTTGTCGCATTTTTAATGATATCTAAGACCGTCTTTCTGCCTTCTGGATCGTTTGCAGTACAGATATAATCTTTTGGTTTGTTTAGTAAAATATAAACAGGTGTGACTTGCAATTGCAATACTTTCCCCTTTAATCTTACCACATCTTTGTATTGGACTTTATAACCAGGCTCTAATACCGTGTCTCCGTTGACTGTGATATGACCTGACTTGACAAGTTCTGCTGCTTCTCTTCTTCCACAAGTACCAGCATGTGCGATGTATTTGTTGAGCGGCATTTGCTCGTAAGGCATATCCTCATTAGCGGTGACTTTGCCAATACTTGCTGTACGTTTTGCATCTGCGCGATCCATAGATTCTGGGGTTCTTTTAGAAGCGGAGGCTCTTGGTCCAGCAGATCTAGATCCTGCAGATTTTTGAAGCTCACCATATTTAGGCGGCACATCCGCAGATTTGAATGTTCCTTTAGACGCTCCTTTTGATGGTCCTTTTGATGGCGCAGCAGTTGCCCTTAATGGAATGGAATATTTTGGAGGACCAGTTACAAATTCTTTTTTATCGTAGCCTCCTTTTTTATCAAAGCCGGCTTTTTTATTATTTCCTAGAGGTTCAACAGCAATTCCTCTTTCAATATCTTTTTTTCTTTGACGCGCAGCTTCGCCAATAGCTCTAGCATCTTTTTTTGCTTGTTTTTTTTCTTGTCTGTATTCTTCTTTAACTGCGCTTCCTTTTTTCTTATTGGCAAACTTGTCAAAGTTGTCGGATCTTTTCGCTTTCATTGGATGCGGTATTAATTGTCTTTATTGGCTAACTGTCCACAAGCCGCATCAATATCTTTACCACGACTTCTTCTTATACGAACGTTCACTCTGTTTTTTTGTAAAATTTCAACAAAGGTCTCAAATCCATCTTCATCAGGCTTATCAAACGGGAAACGATCAATGGCATTATACTCAATGACGTTAATTAAATCTGCAGGAACCTGTCTGTAAATTTTAACCAATTCCATCGCATCTTTTTCGCTATCATTAAAATCCTTGAATAAGATATATTCAAACGTGATTTCGTTGCCTGTCTTTTTGTAGAAATAGTTAAGCGCTTCAATTAATGATTCAATATTGTTACTTTCATTGATGGGCATAATTTCATTACGTTTTTTATCATTGGCTGCATGAAGCGATAGGGCCAATTTAAATTTCACCTGATCGTCGCCTAATTGCTTGATTTGTTTTGCAACACCTGCAGTGGAAACCGTGATACGTCTTGCACTCATTCCTAAACCATCTGGCGAAGTAATTTTTTCTATCGCCTTCAACACATTCTTATAATTCAATAAGGGCTCACCCATGCCCATGAATACGATATTAGATAAATTTTGATCATAGGTTTTTTCTACCTGTTGTTTGATCATCACTACTTGATCGTAAATCTCATCAAAATTTAAATTCCTGCTTCGCTCCATATAACCCGTAGCACAAAATTTACAACTTAAACTACAACCAATCTGAGAAGAAACACAAGCAGTCTTGCGTAATGTGGTTGGGATGAGCACGCCCTCAATCATATGGTCGTCAAAAGTTCTGAACCTTGTTTTAAATGTGCCGTCGCTACTCATTTGAGTGGTATCAATCGAAAGTGCTGGTAAAGTGAAGTGCTCCTCTAATTTTTTACGTAAATCCAGGCTTAAATTGGTCATTTCGTCAAAGCTATGCGCATGTTTTTGCCATAACCATTCAACAATCTGCTTTACCCTAAATGGTTTTTCTTCCATTTTTGCTATAAAACGTTCAATTTCAGCGACCTCTACAGCCCTGATATTTGGTCTAGTTTGCTCCATGCTGCAAAGATACTTGATCAGTCTGTTAACAATCAATTATTTCCATTGAAAACTCAATAAAAGGCGCTATTTTAGGCATCTCAAAACTTAAATCAACAATTATGAGAAAATTATGCTTTATGACCTTGATTTTAATGGGTGCTTTCTTGTCAGTAAATGCACAACAAGGTCCATTGAATGATTATTTAGGAAAATATGTTTTTGCAGAAGGAAGTCCAGTAGCTGAAGTGACCATAACTATAGAAGATTCTAGTTTAGTCATCAATTCTGCAATGGGTTCAACACCACTTGAGAAAAAAGGGGTGGATAGTTTTTATTTAGCACAATATGATGCATTGGTGATTTTCAAAAGAAAAGATGGCAAAATGGTTGAGTCAATTAGCATTATGGTGCAAGGCCAAGAATTAGTAGGCGTAAAAGAATCAGGCGCTGTAGCGTTAAAAGAAGATGAGTTCTATGCTAGATTTTTCACGAAACAAAACTACTAGATAGTTTAAAATTCCATTGACGCTAATGCTTCAAATGGAATTGTTTGTTGTGTCCCGGTGGTTAAGTTTTTTAGAGTGCATACTTTTTTACTCAATTCATCTGATCCGATGATGATGATATTTGGAATGCCTTTCTTTTCGGCATATTTAAATTGCTTGTCGAATTTACTCTTGTCAGGGTAGATTTCACAAGCAATTTTTTTTGCTCTTAAAGTGCCCATTAATTGGTAGGCTTCTTTTGATTCTGCATCACCTAAATTGAAAAATAATATTTTAGTAGTCTGCTCTACAGATGTTGGAAAAAGATTTTTTTCCTCCAGCACATCATAGATACGATCCACGCCAAAGCTAATGCCCACGCCAGGTACATTCGGAACACCAAATAAACTTGTTAAGTCATTGTACCTTCCTCCGCCACCAATACTTCCCATTTCTGCGTCGATTGCTTTTACTTCAAATATCAATCCTGTATAATAATTTAAACCTCTCGCTAATGTAAAATCTGCGACTAAATTTTTAGCCAATCCGCTTTGAGCATGGTAGTCTAAAATAAATTGTATTTCTTCAATTCCTTTTGTTGCATTTTCATTGCCTTTTAATAGCAGACCAAGTTGCGTTAATTTTGCTTCGTTGGTTCCTTTGATTTCTAAATAAGCTTGAATTGTTTTTTGTTGTGCTGCAGTAAATCCTTTTTGCACTAATTCCTCTGCAACCTTCTCCCAGCCTATCTTATCTAATTTATCTATGGCAATGGTTAAGTCCATCATTTTATCGGCTCCACCACAAACCTGTGCTAGGCCTAATAATATTTTACGGTTGTTTATTTTAACTGCTACTTCTAATTGTAGTTGCTTAAAAACGGTTAAGTAAATAGCGGTTAATTCTACCTCGTTTAATAAGCTATCAGACCCAACAATATCCGCGTCACATTGGTAGAACTCTCTATACCTTCCTTTTTGAGGTCGATCTGCTCTCCAAACTGGTTGAATTTGGTAACGCTTAAAGGGAAAACTAAGGGATCCATGATGCATGGCTACGTATCTTGCAAAAGGAATGGTTAAATCATACCTTAATGCTCTTTCTGTAATTTGAGTGCTAGATTTTCCTTCCAATATTTTTTGAAACCCTTCCCCTGTAGCTGCTGCTTTTTGTGGGTTATCCAAACCGTTGTTTAAAATTTTAAAAATCAGTTTATCACCTTCCTCTCCGTATTTTCCCATCAGTGTATCCAATTGTTCCATGGCGGGTGTTTCCAGTGGCTGAAATCCATATAATTCAAATACCGTCCGAATAGTTTGGAAGATATACTGTCTTTTTTGAACAGTCGCTGCGTTGAAATCTCTTGTGCCTTGTGGTAAAGAAGGTTTACTCATGAACTCAATTTGTTTGTAAAGATAATTTTTTAAATCGTTACCATGTTAATTGTTTAATTTGCTTGTCAAAATTGCCTAATATGGAAGAAAGAGAAAAATCTGAAAGGTCTTATCGTTTTTTTAGACGTATTTATGACTTCTCCATGTCTACACTAATTCTTGGAATCGGTGGCCTCTTGTTTGGCGCCAAGTACTTCAAAATGGATATGGTCTTGAATATTGACAATGATTTTAGACTCATTTTTGGCACTTTGTGCCTGGTTTACGGTGGGTTTAGGCTATTCAGAGCCATCAAACAAGATTATTAATGCTATCAAGCAACAACCTATTGACTATGCGCCCCTTTTTAATTGGATTTATCTATGTATTCTTATTGGCTTCATGCAATACCACACCCGAAAAGACCAGAGATACTCCAAATTCAGGGTTGATTCGCATCTCTGTGGAGGAAAGTTTTAGACCCTTTATGGAGGAGCAGTTAAAAGTCTTTTTAGCAAGCAATCCCGAGGCTCAGATTGAGGCTAGTTATAAATCAGAGATCGATTGCTTCAAAGATTTAGCCAATGACAGCACAAGGATGATTTTTGTAACGAGAGGTTTAACAAAGCAGGAGCAAGTGGACTATAAAAAAAGCCTCAGTTTCAATCCAAATTTTGCCATTCTTGCTTACAATGCAGTGGCGGTATTGATACATAAATCAGCAAAGGATTCAGTATTTAGCTTAGAAGCCTTAAGTCAAAGGCTCACCGGGAAGTCCAACAAAGAAGTGGTGATGGATGGCAATAATTTAACAGGGATCATTCGATTTTTAAAAGATAGTTTAGCAAAAGACGTCTCTTTGGGCAAAAACGTGGTGTCTGCAAAAGGAAGTAGAGAAGTGATAGACTATATTGCTACACATCCCGATGCCATTGGGTTTGTGGGGATGAACTGGATTGGAGATGGGTATGATCCTGCCCAAGTTGAATTGCGTAAAAAAGTAAAATTGGGCTTAGTAGAATGTACACAATGCATTGAAAAAGGCTATTTTTCAAAACCATCACCAGCAACGATTAGCAAAGCGCAATATCCCCTTACTTTACCCATCTATTATATTTTAAAAGAAAATGCAGCAGGCCTCGGTACAGGTTTTTTAAATTTTCTAAGCTTAGAAAGAGGGCAGTTGATTTTTAAGCGTTCGTTTTTAGTACCAGCAAAAATGGGCTTTAAAAAAAGGAATAGTTTGCTAGAATAGTTAAAAAAGCTAACAAGTTTTAGTAGAATTAACTAAAATTTAAAGTGATTTCTTGCAAAAAAATCAATATTTTAGCCTTCCCAAAGTAGAATCCTTAAGGGTACTTGAAATGAGGGTTTTGGAATAAGTATATTTTATAAAATACAAAAACACTGTGATGAAAAAATTGGTTGTATTGATGTTGGCAGTATCATTTGCATTAACTGGAGTTAATGCTCAAGTACCTGTATCTCCATTAAACGAGGGATTGAAATTGTTGCGTTACGAAAAGAACAAATCTGCTTTAGCATTCTTTAAAGATGCATATGAGAAAAACGCTAAAGATCCAGAAACCATATTTTGGTATGGTCAAGCGATCTTATCTCAAAATGGCGCAGGTACGCCAGATCAAGCGTTTGTTCAGGCTACAAAAGAATTGTATCAAAAAGCTGCAAACGAATTAGGTAATAATGCATGGATTTTAGTAGGAACTGCGCATGTGCAATTGTTAGAAGCTGGGGAAAAGGCAGACCTAAATGCGATCAAGCAGACTTTAGAAGTTGCCATTACAAGTACTTTAAATACAAAGGGCAAATTCAAAGGAAAGCCAAGTCAAGAAATTGTGAATGCCATTGGTTATATCCACTCTGAAGTGCCTTCTGCCGTTGGCGATCATCGTTATGCGATAGACAAATTAAAGGAAACTATTTCTGCCTACGAAGGCACACCTGTGTTGCCAACTATGTTTGTTAATTTAGGTATCAACTACCTTAAATTAGGTGGTGAAAATGGTGGTGAAGCGGTAACTGCATTCTTGGAGTCTATCAATAGAGATCCACAAAACGCTTATCCTTATTATAGAATTGGTAAAGTATATCAAACACAAAATAATTTAGAGTCATTTGACGAATATTTTAAAAAGTCTTTATCTGTAGATCCTAAGTTTGCACCAACTTATTTTGCCTTGTATCAATATTATGCAGACAAGAATACGGAAACTGCAAAGACGAATCTTGATTTGTTCTTGCAATATGCAGACAAGGACCCAGCTTTAGATATCTTCAATGCTGATTATTTGTTCCGTGCTGGTCAATATGATGCTTCATTGGCAAAAGTGAAGGAGATGGAAGCTTCTATTGGAATTAAAGCTTTACCTCGTATTGGCGTGTTATTGGCTTACAACTATGACCGTAAAGGAGATTCAGTTCAGGCTAAAACCTATATCGAACAATTTATCACTACAAGTGCGGCGGACAAAGTCCTTAATACGGATTATGAACTTGCTGTAAAAGTATTGTCTAAATTCAGCGGGAATGAGACTGTGTTAGCTGGCCTACTTGATAAGGCAATTGCAGCAGATACGGCTAAGGTTAATAAATTGAAATATTACAAATTAGGCGCAGATATGTTTGAAAAATCAAATATGTATGTAGATGCTTTAAAATGGAATACGAATTATTTTAACCTTAGAGGCATCAAAGACGAATTGTACTATTACAAGTTATCTAGTGTTGCTTATAGTGCCAAAGATGGCCTTGCTACCACTGAAATTGCTAAACAATACATCACTGCTTTCCCTGATCGTCAAAATGGGTATTCATTCAATGTAAAAGGTGCTCAATTGATTGATACAGCCAATAAATTAGGCATCGTATTTCAAGCGGCAACCCAACAAAATGAGTTTATGTTGAAAGATCCTGTTAAATACAAGCAGGGCTTGGTCAACACTTATTACCTAATGATGGGTTATTTTAATGAAATGAAAGATTTAGAAAAAGCGATAGGCATGTGTGATAAAGTATTGGAACTAATGCCTGGGGAGGCTCAAACTGTAAAAATTAAAGAAAGCTTGGTTAAGAACTGGGAAATCTTGAAAAAGATGCAAGGCAATCAAAAGCCTAACCCAGATACCCCAACTGAAAATAAGAACTAATTCACCCTGATTTTAGTCCTCTAAAGGCGATTAAAAAAAGATGCTAAAAACTCCCCATAATTGGGGAGTTTTTAGTTTAAACAAGTTCCTTTGCGTATTTTTGCGGCACCTAAAAGACTTCGAAATGAATAGTGCTGCCAATTACTTACCAATCGTATTGCAAATATTGTTTGCAGGTGGCTTTGTAGCCATCATGATTTTGGTCTCTAGCTTAGTAGGCCCTTCCCGAAAAACATCAGACAAATTAGAAAATTTTGCGAGTGGAATTGAATCTCATGGAGATGCAAGATCACCTATGGCCATTAAATATTTTTTAGTAGCCATCTTGTTTGTATTGTTTGATGTAGAAGTTATTTTCTTTTATCCGTACGCAGTCAATTTTAAAAGTTTAGGCTGGGCTGGATTTTTCGAAGTGGTTTTATTTGTTGGATTTTTCTTGGTAGGCTTTGTCTACATCATCAAGAAAGGAGCACTAAAATGGGAAGATTAATTTTTTAAAATATAATGCATAAATTATGCGTCCAGTAAGATTTAACATACATCCAAAAGAAGCAGAAATTGCTGATGCAATTGGAATGGGCAAAGCACCAGACGGTGTTCCAGGTGATGGATTTTTTGCTACACAATTGAGTTCTGTTGTAGGACTTGCGCGTAAAAATTCTTTATGGCCTTTGCCTTTTGCAACATCATGTTGTGGTATTGAATTCATGGCTACAATGGCATCGCACTATGACTTATCTCGTTTTGGTTCGGAGCGTGTAGGCTTCTCTCCACGTCAATGTGATTTATTAATGGTGATGGGTACCATCGCAAAAAAAATGGCACCAGTGTTAAGACAAGTGTATATCCAAATGGCAGAGCCACGTTGGGTAATTGCAGTTGGGGCTTGTGCTTCTAGTGGTGGTATTTTTGATACTTATAGTGTATTGCAAGGAATTGATCAAGTGATTCCTGTTGACGTGTATGTACCAGGCTGTCCTCCAAGACCAGAAGCGATTATTGATGGATTTATGAAAATTCAAGACCTGGTTGGACAAGAAAGTATTCGCCGTAGAAATAGCGAACAATACAAAGCATTATTAAATAGTTATGGCATTCAATAGCCAACACTTAATTCTTATAATATGTCGTTAAGTAACGAAATGGTTCAAGAAAAATTAATTGCAAAATTTGGCGATCAAGTGTCGCAATTTGCAACTAGTTATGGCATGCTTTCTTTTGAATCTCCAAAGGAAATGAATTTGAAAGTGTTACAATTTTTATATGATGAGCCAAGTTTAGAATTTACATTTTTAACAGATATCTGTGCAGTCAACTATCCTAATCAAAAAGGAGCAGAATTAGTGGTGGTGTATCATCTACATAATTTAAAAGAGAATATCAGAGTACGTTATTCTGTAAGTACTTCATTGGAAAATACAGATGTGTATACGGCCACTAAATTATTTGAATCCGCTAATTGGATGGAGCGTGAGACCTACGATTTTTTTGGAATCAACTTTGTAGGTCATCCTAATTTGAAACGTATTTTGAATGTAGATGAAATGGATTATTTCCCATTAAGAAAAGAATTTCCATTAGAGGATCAAACTAGAATTGACAAGGATGACGAAATGTTTGGTAGAGGATAATTAAATATAAAATCAAGGTATAACTAAATATACAATGGAACACAATCACATTACATTACCAGAGGGCTCAATCGAGAAAACCACGACCACTTTAAATATTGGACCTACGCATCCTGCCACACACGGTGTATTCCAAAATATCATGGAAGTGGACGGTGAGCGTGTCGTTTCATCCGAGCAAACTGTTGGCTATATCCACCGTGCATTTGAGAAATTGGCAGAAAGAAGACCCTTGTATCAAATTACAACGATCACCGATCGCTTGAATTACTGTAGTAGTCCTATCAACAATATGGGATGGCATATTACCTGTGAAAAATTCTTGAATATTGAAACACCAAAACGTGTCGATTATTTACGTGTGATCATTATGGAATTAGCGCGTATTTCGGATCACTTAATTTGTAATTCTATTGTTGGGGTAGATACTGGTGCCTACACTGGATTTTTATATGTGATGCAGTATCGCGAATTGATTTATGAAATCTATGAAGAGATCTGCGGATCTAGATTGACAACGAATATGGGACGTATAGGTGGCTTTGAAAGAAATTTCACCAACACTGCTTTCACTAAGTTGGAGAAGTTCCTAAACGAATATCCAAAAGTGCTTAAAGAATTTGAGAGCTTGTTTACAAGAAATAGAATTTTTATGGAGCGTACACAAGGCACGGGTGGTATCAGTGCTGAGCGTGCCATGAATTATGGATTTACAGGTCCAAATTTAAGAGCAGCAGGGGTAGACTACGATGTGCGTGTGCACCAACCTTATAGCAGCTACCAAGATTTTAATTTCACCGTACCTGTTGGAACAACGGGAGACAACTATGATCGTTTTTTAGTGCGTAATGCAGAAATGTGGGAGAGTATTTCTATCATCAGACAAGCTTATGAAAAAGTGCAAGCTTTCAAAGGCGCAGATGCAGAAGTTTTCCACGCGGATGTGCCTGAATATTATCTTCCTAAAAAAGAAGATGTGTATACAAAGATGGAAGCATTGATTTGGCATTTTAAAATTATCATGGGGGAGATTGATTTACCAAAAGGACAAATTTATTGCCCAGTAGAAGGTGGTAATGGAGAACTAGGTTTTTATTTAATCAGTGATGGTGGAAGAACGCCGTTTAGATTGCATTTTAGAAGACCTTGTTTTATTTACTATCAAGCCTATACTGAATTGATTAAAGGCGGTATGTTAAGTGACGCCGTGGTGACCATGAGTAGTTTGAATTTGATTGCTGGAGAATTAGACGCATAATAAAAAAAGAAATTTTCGATATGACCTATACTTTTAATGAAACACAAATGGCCGAGCTGAACCGCTTGGTAGCACATTATCCGGAAGGGAAACAAAAAAGTGCATTGTTGCCTGCCTTGCATCTTGCGCAAGACAGTTTCGATGGTTGGTTGCCTACGGAGTTAATGGACTACGTTGCTAGTTTATTACATATTGAGCCGATCGAAGTGTATGAAGTGGCAAGTTTTTACAGCATGTTTAATTTAAAGCCTGTTGGAAAATTCATTTTTGAAGTATGCCAAACAGGGCCTTGTATGATTAGTGGATCAGATGACATCATTGCTTATATCCAACAACAATTAGCCATCAAGCCAGGAGAGACCACCAAGGATGGTGTGTTTACTTTAAAATTAGTAGAATGTCTTGGTGCTTGTGGATACGCACCAATGATGCAAGTGGGTAAGATTTTTAGAGAACATTTAACCAAAGAAAAGGTAGACAGCATTATTGCTGAATACAGAGCAACTGTAACAAAATAAAATCACTGAACGCGTTAAAAATATTCAAATGGGTGTAAAACTATTACTAGATAAAGCAAATGTACCGGAGATTCGCGGTTATGAAGTATATCGTCGTGAGGGCGGTTACCGTAGTGTAGAAAAAGCTTTGAAGGAAATGAATCCCGAATCTATTGTGGAGGAGGTCAAGAAAAGTGGATTAAGAGGAAGAGGTGGTGCAGGTTTTCCAACAGGTATGAAATGGAGTTTTATTGCAAAGCCAGAAGGCGTGCCACGTCACTTGGTTTGTAATGCAGACGAAAGCGAGCCAGGCACATTTAAGGATCGTTATTTAATGGAATTTTTACCGCATTTATTATTGGAAGGATTGATTGTGTCAAGTTTTGCTTTAGGTGCTAATGATACTTACATTTATATCAGAGGGGAGTATGCTTGGATTACGGATATTTTAGAGGAAGCCATCAATGAAGCAAAAGCAAATGGTTGGTTAGGAAAAAATATTTTAGGAACAGGGTTTGAATGTAATATTTATGTACATCGTGGTGCAGGGGCATATATCTGTGGTGAGGAAACTGCATTGATTGAGTCTTTAGAAGGCAAGCGTGGTAACCCACGTATTAAACCTCCGTTCCCTGCAATACAAGGTGTATGGCAACGTCCAACCGTGGTGAACAATGTAGAGACATTGGCTGCAATCGTACCAATCATTAATATGGGTGGAGAAGAATACGCAAAGATTGGTATTGGAAGATCCACTGGAACAAAATTAATTTCGGCCTGTGGCAATATCAATAAGCCAGGGGTGTATGAAATTGATATGACCATATCTGTAGAAGAATTTATTTATAGCGACGAATATTGCGGAGGCATTAAAGGCGGTAAGCAATTAAAAGCATGTATCCCAGGAGGATCCTCTGTGCCCATCTTACCTGCTAATTTATTATTAAAAACAGCTACTGGCGAAACACGTTACATGAACTACGAAAGTTTAAGTGATGGTGGATTTGCAACAGGCTCTATGTTAGGTTCTGGTGGTTTCATTGTATTAGACGAGGATCAATGTATTGTAAAAAACACATTGACCTTAGCACGTTTTTACCGTCATGAAAGCTGTGGCCAATGTTCTCCATGTAGAGAAGGCACTGGTTGGATGGAAAAAATATTACACAAGATTGAACATGGTCATGGCACAATCGCGGACATTGATTTGCTATGGGATATTCAAAGAAAGATAGAAGGGAATACCATTTGTCCACTAGGTGATGCAGCTGCATGGCCTGTTGCTGCGGCGATTCGTCATTTCCGTGATGAATTTGAGTGGCATATCAATAACCCAGTTTTATCACAAACAAGCAATTTCGGTTTACAACACTATGCAGATCCAATTCATGTACCTGCATAACATAGAAATATAAACTATGAGCGAACAAAATTTATTTAAAGTAACAATCGACAACATTACCATTGATGTTCCAGCTGGAACAACAGTGTTACAAGCTGCACGATTGATTGGTGGTCAAGTTGCTCCACCTGCGATGTGTTTTTATAGCAAATTGGAAGGCAGTGGTGGCAAGTGTAGAACTTGTTTGGTAGAAGTATCAAAAGGTTCAGAGAAAGATCCAAGACCAATGCCTAAGTTAGTTGCGTCTTGTCGTACCACCGTGATGGACGGAATGGAAGTGAAAAACATCACAAGTGAAAAAGTATTGGATGCAAGAGCCGGTGTGGTGGAGTTTTTATTATTGAATCATCCATTGGATTGTCCTATTTGTGATCAGGCTGGGGAATGTCATTTACAAGATTTAAGTTTTGAACATGGCAAAGCTGAAACACGTTATGAATTTCAAAGAAGGACTTTTGAAAAGCACGATTTAGGCAAGAATATACAATTGCATATGACGCGTTGTATTTTATGTTATCGTTGTGTATTCACTGCAGATCAATTAACGAATAAAAGAGTACACGGAATATTAGACAGAGGAGACCACGCAGAAATTGCAACACATATTGAGAAGAGTTTAGACAATGAATTTATAGGGAACGTGATTGATGTATGTCCAGTGGGTGCATTGACAGATAAAACATTCCGATTTAAAAATCGTGTTTGGTTTTTAAAACCAATGGATGCACACCGTGATTGTCCAACATGTTCTGGAAGAGTTACTTTATGGAATAGAGGTGACGAAGTGTATAGAGTAACAGCAAGAAAGGATCAATGGGGTGAAATAGAAGATACGCCAGATGGCAAGCCAGGATGGATCTGTAACACTTGTCGTTTTGATAAAAAGGCAACTTCAGATTGGACCATCGAAGGGCCTCGTGAAATTAGCAGACAGTCTGTTATTGCACAAGGACATTATGCAGGCAATATCGGTACCACAAAACCTAACGAGACTTTCAAAGCAGTGAATGATGGCAGAACGCCACATTTATTGATGGACATTCATGATGAAAGTGAAGTGAACCAACCTAATATTCATTTAGGGCAAATTCAAGGACCTTCTCATGGGGATACTTTTAACACAAACAATACTCATAAAGCATAATTATATTAGCATGACAATTCTTGCATTTGATTGGGGGCTGGTGATAGAAAAATTAATCTTGATTGCCGTAGTTGTTTTCGGTAGTCTAGGCATTGCTTTGTATACCACTTTTGGAGAAAGAAAAGTGGCTGCCATTTTACAAGATCGTCCGGGTCCGAATAGGGCTGGTCCTTTTGGATTATTACAACCACTAGCTGATGGTATCAAATTGATCATGAAAGAGGAAATCATTCCAACTGCTGCGAATAAGTGGTTATTCATTTTGGGTCCAGCATTAGCAATGACTGCTAGTTTGATGACTTGCGCTGTGATTCCTTGGGGTTCAGATATTGAATTATTTGGCCGAAAAATTGCATTACAAATTGCAGATATCAATATTGGAATTTTATATGTTTTTGCAGTGGTGAGTATGGGTGTATATGGTATCATGATTGGTGGATGGGCTTCTAATAATAAGTTTTCTTTAATGTCCTCTTTAAGAGCGGCATCTCAAGCCATTAGCTATGAATTGGCGATGGGCTTGGCATTGATTGCATTGTTAATGACAACTGAATCTTTAAGTTTAAAGACCATTGTAGAACAACAGGTACAAGGTAACTGGTGGAATATTGTATACCAGCCACTAGGATTTTTATTATTTTTTATTGCAGCATTAGCAGAGTGTAATAGAACTCCATTTGACTTACCAGAGGCAGAGAATGAATTGAACTTTGGATACCATCAGGAATATTCTTCAATGAAATTGGGCTTTTATTTATTCGCAGAATACATCAACATGATTATGAGTAGCGCGATTATGGCGTCGATGTATTTTGGTGGTTACGATTTACCATTCTTTGATGAATCCACTGTGGCACCTAATATAGCTGCCATGATTGGTGTAGGTACTTTGTTAATTAAAATTGTTTTATTCATTTTCTTATTCATGTGGATTCGCTGGACCATCCCGCGTTTCAGGTATGATCAATTAATGAACTTAGGATGGAAGACGATGATTCCATTGGCACTTTTTAATTTATTAATTACGGGTGCTTTAATCCTAGCTAACTTATAATTTTTTAAAACATTCTATATAGACATGCAACCATTAACCAACAAAGCACAAGCAGTAAGCAGAGCCCCAATGACCTTTTGGGAGCGCTTGTATTTGATTAATATTATCAAAGGGATGTTTATCACTTTTAGTCATATGTTTAAGAAACAACCGACTACACGTTATCCCGAAGAGAAGCGCGCATTCAGTCCTGTATTTAGAGGGCTCCATGTATTAAATAGAGACGAAGAAGGAAGAGAGCGTTGTACTGCATGTGGTTTATGTGCAGTGGCTTGTCCTGCAGAAGCGATCACTATGGAAGCGGCTGAACGTGAAACCGGAGAAGAACATTTATACAGAGAAGAGAAGTATGCTGCTAAATACGAAATCAATATGTTGCGTTGTATTTTCTGTGGGTTATGTGAAGAAGCTTGTCCAAAAGACGCCATTTATTTAAGTGAAACTTTTGCACCTGCAAATTATACACGTAAAGGATTTATTTATGGCAAACCCGATTTATTAATCCCAAATCCAAAGACCGAAGCAAGTGATTTAGCTTTGGCTAGAGGAGTAGAAGCATAAACAATACTATGAGTACAGTAGACATTTTATTTTATCTATTATCTGCATTTGCGATTGTAAGTGCGACGATGGTATTAATTAGTAAGAATCCAATACATAGTGTATTGTGGTTGATCTTAGTGTTCTTTGCTATTTCTGGACATTATATTTTATTGAATGCGCAATTTTTAGCGATCGTTAATATCATTGTATATGCCGGTGCTATTATGGTGTTGTTCTTATTTGTGATTATGTTAATGAATATCAAAAAAGATGCAGAACCACAAAAGCAATTATTGGTGAAATTGACTGGTGTAGTAGCAGCGGGTAGTTTACTTACTTTATTGATTGCGGTGGTGAAGCAGACGACTCAAATTCAAGACAAGCAAGTTTTATTAAAAGAAGGCAGCATTGGTTTGATTCACCCATTAGGGCAAGCATTGTTTACGGACTATGTGATTCCATTTGAAATAAGCAGTGTTTTATTCTTAAGTGCGATGGTTGGCGCAGTCATCATTGGTAAAAAATAATTATAAATAAAATCATTAGAGATGTCTATACAGTATTATATCATTTTATGTTTGACTTTGTTTAGCATTGGTGTCGTTGGGGTATTGACCCGTCGTAATGCCATCATCGTATTCATGTGTATTGAATTAATGTTAAACGCAGTGAACTTATTATTAGTGGCATTTTCAAAAATGTACCACGGAGCGGCTCTGCAAAGCGCAGCCAATACCACAGCAGGCATTGATGCACAAATTTTTGTATTCTTCATTATGGTGGTCGCTGCGGCAGAAGTGAGTGTTGGATTGGCCATCATTGTGATGATGTATCGAAACACGCATTCTGTAGACATCAATTTCTTAAACAGATTAAAGAATTAATTCCACATGAAAACAATAATAGGATTGATCGTTTTATGGCCCTTAGCTGGATTTTTACTCAACGGATTGGGTCGTAATATTTGGAGTAAAAAAACGATAGCATCTCAGGCTACAGGATATATTTTTGCATCTTTTATTTTTAGTTTAATTGCTTTTTGGAATGTGCAAGAGCAAGGCGCCATCACGGTGCATTATTTTGATTTCATCAACACAAGTACTGTCAAAATTCCTTTTGACTTTAGAGTGGACGCTTTGTCAAGTTTGTTTTTATTAGTGATCACGGGTGTGGGTACTTTGATTCATTTATATTCTACGGCCTATATGCATGAGGAGACGGCACCCCATTATGCGCGCTATTTTGCCTATTTAAACTTATTTATCTTCTCTATGCTTTTATTGGTATTGGGAGATAATTATGTGATTATGTTTATTGGATGGGAGGGTGTAGGACTATGTTCTTATTTATTAATTGGTTATTGGTTTACCAATACAACTTATAATAATGCTGCTAAGAAAGCATTCATTATGAACAGAATTGGTGACTTAGGCTTTTTATTAGCCATCTTCTGGTTGATCGTGAAATTAGGCACAGTGAGTTACGGAGAAGTGTTAACTGCAGAAAGTTTAGCAAAATTATCTAGTGCAGATATCACCGCAATCACTTTATTATTATTTGTTGGAGCAATGGGTAAGAGTGCTCAAATTCCTTTGTATACATGGCTTCCAGATGCGATGGCTGGTCCAACACCAGTTTCTGCTTTGATCCATGCTGCTACGATGGTGACTGCAGGTATTTACATGATCACTAGAACAAATATTTTTTATACCCATAGTGAAATTGCACAAACAGTAGTGGCGATTATTGGTATTAGCACAGCTTTATTAGCAGCGACAATTGCGATCAAACAAAATGATATTAAAAAAGTATTGGCATATTCCACAGTGAGTCAATTGGGTTATATGTTTTTGGGTTTAGGTGTTGGAGCTTATTCTGGTGCCGTATTTCATGTGATTACCCACGCCTTCTTTAAAGCATTGTTATTCTTGGCTGCAGGGTCTGTGATTCACGCCATGCATCATGAACAAGATATTCGTAAGATGGGTGGATTGAAATCTAAATTACCTATCACGCATCTCACTTTCTTAATAGGATGTATTGCTATTGCTGGAGTTCCTCCTTTTAGTGGGTTCTTCTCTAAAGACGAAATCTTAGCAGCGGCTTACGCTAAAAATCCAATCTATTGGTTCCTTGGATTGATTGGCGCAGCAATGACTGCATTTTATATGTTCCGTTTATATGCAACCACTTTCTTGGGACAATTTAGAGGTACGGAAGCACAAGCAAGTCATCTGCATGAAAGCCCTGCAAGCATGACGATCCCATTAATTATATTAGCTGTTTTAAGTGCCGTTGGAGGTGCAATGGGTGTGCCAGAAATACTAGGTGGACATCATTGGTTAGGACAGCATTTGTCCAGCATCATTGGAGCAGAACATGCCTTGCATTTATCTCATACCACAGAGTGGATATTAATGGGAAGCTCAGTTACGATTGCATTGTTGGCTTTATTGATTGCAATAAGCAAATACAGTAAACAAGCAGACGGAGAACCACAAACAGTATTGGGTAAATTTTTATACAACAAGTGGTTGGTGGACGAATTCTACGAAAAGGCGATTGTACAACCATTGAATCGTTTTGCTGGCTTCTTAAAAGAAGTCATAGAGAAAAATGTCATTGATGGCTTTGTAAATGGCACAGGGAAAATAGTGCAGTACGGAGCAAGACAAACGCGTTTAATACAGAGTGGTCAAGTAGGGTATTATATTTTATTTATGGTGTTGAGTATCGTTTTGTTATTCCTAATATGGTTTAACGATCTTGCCATCACTCGATTCTTTCATAATTTGATTCAATAAATTTTTAGCAATAATGGTATTACTTTCAATTCTATCTATTCCGTTTATCGCAGCAATCATTTTGCTATTTGTTAAACCTAATGAAAAGGCAAATTATATTGCAATTGCATCAACTGGAATCACCTTAGCACTTGCATTGAATATTGCATTCAATGGTGCAGCTAATTTTGATGCAAGTTGGATACCAAGCATCAATGCAAGATTTGTTTTAACTGCAGATGGCTTGTCTAAAATTTTACTATTATTGACAGGGATTAGTTTTCCTACCATATTCATTGCGACTTCTAAAAATGAAATTAAAAATAGGGCTCAATTTTTATCATTGATGTTATTTACACAAACAGGATTACTGGGTGTGTTTTTGGCGGGTGATGCCTTATTATTTTATTTTTTCTGGGAATTGGCATTGATTCCAGTGTATTTTCTTTGTTCAATTTGGGGAGGAGAGAAGCGAGTTGCAGTGACTTTTAAATTCTTTATTTATACTTTCTTAGGATCTTTATTCATGTTGATTGGTATCATTTTGGTGTACACGCATACTGCTGACCAAAGCTTCGCGATACAGGCATTTAAACAAGCTACTTTATCATCTGGACAGCAATTGACTGCATTTGCATTGTTCTTTACTGCATTTGCCATTAAGATGCCGATCTTCCCTTTACATACATGGCAGCCAGATGCCTATGAACAATCACCTACAGCTGTGACGATGGTGTTGAGTGCGGTGATGGTTAAGATGGGTATATATGGTGTCATGAGATGGTTAATGCCATTATTCCCAGATGCATTTAGCGCGCATTCGAATTTTGTTGTCACTCTTTCTGTAATAGGAATTCTTTATGCTTCTTTTATTGCCATTCGCCAGGATGATATGAAGCGTTTGATTGCTTACTCATCGATTGCGCATATTGGCTTGATGAGTGCTGCTTTATTTACCAATACCGAAATAGGTGCTCAAGGTGTTTTGATACAATTATTTTCACACGGAATCAATGTATTAGGTCTTTGGATCATCGCTGACATTATAGAGCAACAAACAGGCACAAGATCTTTAAAAGAGATGGGTGGTCTTGCTAAACAAAATCCAACATTGGGTATTTTACTTGTTGGATTTGCATTCGCTAATATCGCATTACCATTAACCAATGCATTTGTGGGCGAGTTTTTAATGTTGAATAGTTTATTCCAATTCAAACCTTGGATAGCAGCCGCTGCTGGAGTAAGTGTGGTATTGGCAGCCATCTATACTTTGAATATGGTTCAAAAATCTGCGTATGGCGAAGTGAGTGAAAAAATGAGTAAGATGCAAGCACCGAATATGCCTGCACAGTTTGTATTGATTGTATTATTAGTTGTAGTGATTGTTTCTGGAGTATATCCTGCTCCATTATTTAATTTAACTGCAGATACATTACAACAATTGTTTATCAAATAATTAAATGAATTTATAATGAACGCAATTATTGCTTCGGCTTTTTTAGGTGTTTTAATGATGTTTGCTTCTTGGATCTTTGACAATGAGAAAACGCATACACGCATTGCATTGGCAGGGCTCTTAGCTTTGATTGTAGCCAATGTCTTACAATTAAATGGTATCTATACCATTCCAGTGGATTATAAGGGATTGCTTTCATTTACGCAGTTTGGATTATATGTAAACACCATTTTATTTATTTTAACTTTCTTGTATGTATGGTTGAATGGAGATGAGATTGCAAAAATTGGAAATCATGCAGCAGATTTTTATGCCTTATTTTTCTTTGTTTTATGCGGCGCGAGTATCCTGACCTCTTTCAATAATTTATTAATGTTATTTATAGGGGTTGAAATTTTATCTATCCCATTGTACATTTTAACTGGTTCAGACAAGAAGAACCTGAATAGCAACGAAGCTGCTTTGAAGTATTTTTTAATGGGTGCTTTTTCCACAGGTATATTTTTATTAGGTATCACTTTTATATACGGAGCAACTGGTACATTCCAATTGCTTAATCCAAACGTGAATCCTGCAACAGGCATGGTGAGAGAACAACTCATGCAATCTGCTGGTTTAATTTTAATTTTTGTTTCTTTTAACTTTAAGGTTTCTGCTGCGCCGTTTCATTTTTGGACACCAGACGTGTATGATGGTGCACCAACCGTGTTTACTTCTTTTATGGCGACGATTGTTAAAGCCACAGCCATCATTGCATTTGTGGTGTTGTTTCATAGTCAATTTAAAGCACTAGGCTATGCCTGGGAATTATTATTGACTTTTGTTTTAATCTCCACTTTGTTTGTAGGAAATATTACTGCTGTTTTTCAGCGCAGTGTAAAACGCATGTTGGCCTATTCAAGTATTGCACAAGTTGGTTTTATGCTTTTTGCCTTATATGGTCCTAATAATTTTGCCAACGAAGGCATCCTACTTTATATCATGGCCTATTCAATTGCAAGTATTGGCTTATTTGGAGTATTGATTAAAATGAAAGACTATAGTTTTGAAGCATTCAATGGCTTAGCTAAAAAAGAACCATTATTGGCAGGCATGACTACTCTATTCTTAATGTCATTAGCAGGCATTCCACTCACAGGAGGATTCTTTGCCAAGTATTATATGTTGAACGCTGCGGTTCAATCAGGCATTGGGCTGTGGCTGGTGGTGGTAGCCATTCTTTTTGCTGCTATTAGTGTCTACTATTATTTCAAATTGATTCAAGCAATGTATTTTGCCGAAGGCGAACCTGCCATACATGAAATGGGGCAGTCCTATAAGTATAAATTGCTTGTTTTTGCAATTTTGATACTAGCACTCGGTATTTTACCCAATGTATTCCTCTCTTATCTTTACTTTTAGCCGTTCCTCAAATAGATATGCCTATTAGGAGGCACCTTATTTAATCTGTACTACCTTTAGGTACAGATAAATAGCATTTATGACTTTACAGGACTCATTTGTATTGGCTTGGCGCACCGTAAAGGGCAATAAGCTTAGAACTAGTATTACCGTAGCAATTATTGCTTTTGGTATCATGGCGCTCATAGGTATTATTACGGCCATCTCTGCAATGAACCAAAGTTTAAAAGAGAATTTCTCTTTCATGGGGGCGAACGCATTTACAATACGTTATAAGGAAATGAATGCAAGAATGGGTGGGCCGCCACAGGACGAAGAATTTTCTAAAACGAAGAAAGGACAGAAAGAAAAAAAATCAAATTTAGACAAGCCATTTAAATTGGAAGAGTCGCAGTATTTTAAAAACAATTATAGTTTTAATAGAGCACAGGTAAGTGTGTACAGAAGAGCAAGTGGGGGCAATGAGATAGTCTATAAAAATTTAAAAACGAATCCACAGATTGGCATGTGGGGCGCAGATGAAAATTATTTAGCAGTCAATGGCTACCAACTTGCAGTGGGTAGAAACCTAAATGCAGTGGACCTCCAATCGGGACGCAATGTTTGTATGATTGGTAGCAGTGTGGCCGCAAAATTATTCCCTAAAAATCCACAGAAAAGTATCGATAAAATTATTTTAGTTCAGGGTAAACCATATCGTGTCATTGGCTTATTAAAAGCAAAGGGATCTAGTGCGATGCTAAGACAGGATGATGTTGTAGTGACTTCATTGAAGAATGTACGTCAGTATCAGAACAGCAATCCTTCTTATCAATTAGGTGTGGCGGTAAACAATGTTGTTGAACTAGAACCTGCCATTGACGAAGCGATGTTGCAGATGAGAAAAGCAAGAAAATTAATTCCAACAGAGTCAGATAATTTTATCATAGACAAGAGCGATAAGTTTGCGCAATTGTTCATTGGCTTTTTAGCAGGTATTAGTGGTGCCGCTGGTGCCATTGGAATGATTACCTTAATTGGTGCTGCAATAGGCTTGATGAATATTATGTTGGTTGCTGTGAATGAAAGAACAAGAGAAGTGGGATTGATTAAGGCATTAGGTGGTAAGCGAAAAGACGTGCGTAGACAATTTTTATTTGAAAGTGTCATCATTAGCTTATTGGGTGCAGTATTTGGTATCCTATTAGGGGTACTGGTTGGAAATATATTTAGTGTAGTATTAAGCACGGGCTTTGTGATTCCTTGGTTCTGGGTGATTACAGGTATTGTCATTTGTTCTGGGGTTGGATTGGCAGCAGGGATTTATCCCGCCATGAAAGCAGCTGCATTAAACCCAATTGATGCATTGAGGTACGAATAAGCGTAATGTTTTTTATTCCATAATGAAGTTGAGTTATAACATAAAAAAACGCCTCCAAATTTTGGAGGCGTTTTTAATTAGAGTCACTAAATAAATTAGACAAGCTAATTCATTTATATAATTCTTATTTAGGATCTAATGCTTGCTTGATTCTGTCTTGTAAGTCATTGATATGATTTACTGCAGTTGCTTCTGTAGCAGTTGCTTTAGCAGCTTGCAATGTAGCAGACAATTTTTTCAATTGTGCTTTTGCTTCAGATACGACATCTGTATTTTCTACATCTGCACTTGGTACGCCGAAACGAATCCCACTAGCAGCAGCAGCTGCTGCTGAAGCCGTTGGATTCAGCATTTCGTCTATTTGACTCACAAATGTTTTTTGTAAATTTCTACGATAGATATCTGCCTTACTTACATCACTGAATAATCCTTTTCTTAAATCGTCCATCATCTCATTCAATGCATAAGAACTTGCACCAAATCTTGTTTGACTTGTGGTGATACGATACAATCTATTTTTATCCAACAGTGATTTTAAAATACTTGTTTGAATAGTTTGCACACGCTCATTACTTACTGGATTTGCAAACTTATTTAAAATAGATCCATCCAATAACCACTTAGGTGTGGTGAATAATTGGGTATGGAAAAATTGCATTGCTTGTTTTTGTAACGCAACAGTTGTTGGTGTATACACATCGCCTTTTTCTTCTACACTTTTAAATGTTTCTTGAACACCACCCACATTTCTTAACACATGGCCCATGTATCTATTAAATTGACCAACTACTTGACCATACATTTGACTTAAGTTTTCAAAACGATCACCTTCTTCCTTTGTCCACTCTGGTAAGTTCACTATGATTCTTTTCAAATTCTTAATGCCATATTCACTTGCCAACATTGCATTATCACCTAAGTCTTCTGTTTGAGCTCTTGGGTCATCATTTCTGCCCTCACCACCAAACCATACTCTTGGGTTCTTGCTTAAATTGTCAATAATCCATTTGTTATTGATTTTGCGATCTTCTTGTGCATCATTTTCACCAGTGTAAGTGTAACCCCACTGAATTGCCCATTTATCATAGTCACCTATTCTTGGGAACAATCCAGATTGTGCAATCTTATCTTCAGGCTGAGCCACATAGTTAAAGCGTGCATAGTCCATGATAGAGGCAGTGTGACCATTTGCTTCTACCCATGTTTTATCTCTTAATTTTTCTACAGGCGTTTTACTTGAACTACCCATATTATGTCTTAATCCTATAGTGTGACCAATTTCATGAGAGGATACAAAACGAATTAAGTTCCCCATTAATTCATCATCAAAATGCATTTTTCTTGCTGCAGGATCTACTGCTGCAGTTTGCACCATATACCAATCGTGAACTAAGCTCATTACATTATGGTACCAACCAACATGGCTTTCTAAAATTTCACCACTACGCGGGTCATGCACTTGAGGACCATATGCATTTTCGATATCTGAAGCAAAATAACGAATCACAGAAAAGCGTGCGTCTTCCAAGCTCATCGTGCTATCATTAGGCCACTCTTTACCTTGAATAGCATTTTTCCATCCTGCTTTTTCAAATGCTGCATTCCAGTCATTTACACCAGCGATCAAATAAGGCACCCATTTTTTAGGGGTTGCAGGATCCACATAATAAATAATTGGTTTGATTGGCTCTACTAACTCGCCTCTCTTATATTTTTCAAGGTCTTGAGGTTTTGGCTCTAAGCGATAACGAACCGCAAAAACTTGATTTTTTACTTTTTGTTGGTCATCAGAATATTCCACAAAATTATCTGCGAAATAACCCACTCTTGAGTCAAATAAACGTCTTCCCATTGGTGTTTTAGGCAACAATAAGATAGATGTATTTAGCTCAAAGGTAACAGCGCCAGCGTTTGCAGCTGCTGGAATAACACTACCACCTGCAGGACTTCCAGGCATTGGAGCACTTGCATTATAGGTTTTTACAGTCTTCACCTCAATATTAATTGGGTAAGACTTAATGGTTTCGATATAAGAGCGATCAGCAGCAAGTCCTGATAGGTTAAAGTTTCTCTTTTCAAAACTGCTCAAACTCACGGCTTGATTGTCTCCTTTAAAGAAGTCAGATACATCAATAATAGAACTAGTAGAGTCTTTACCGTAAGCTTTTACGTCAAAAGCTGCTACAATAGGGTCTAAATAAGAGTTTTTAACTGCTTTTGCAATGGTTTGAGTAGAATCCGCCCTACTTATAAGGGATACCACACGCATGAAAATACGGTTATTAGGCCCTTTTTCGAATTGGATTGTTTGCTCATTCACTTGCTCACCACCATATTTTCTGGCACCGCCAGCCACTTTAGCATAACGCGTTACCGCAATCAACTCTCTACCCAAAAGGCTGTCTTGGATATCAAAGTAGAACTTATCGTCTTGTAGATGCACTGTAAAGACCCCTTTTTGGGTTACAGCCTTCTTGGTGATGAATTCTTTAAAGGATTTTGGGCCTGGTTTTGCAGGGAGCTCTTTTTTTGCGCCTGCTGCAGCACTGGTGTCTGCCACTGGTGGAGATAAAGGTCTTTGGGCATTTACAAGGCCCGTCATCAAGACACAAAGACTAATGATCGCTAGGTTTTTTTTCATATTATATATTATTGTTTTTCAAAAACGTCCCCTAAATATATTCATTTCGGGCTAATTTTTTTGTTAATCATTTATTTACTTAAAAAAAATGTCCTTAAAATTGTTTCAATCAATAAATTACTTATTTTGTAAGCCCTTAGAAACCGAAGTGTTAAGATTTTTCAAAAAATCAGCTTTAGTTTCTAAGATTAAATCACTTTTTTATAAATTTAATTTAAAACCAAAATCAATTGAATCATGGCTGATTTATCCAAACCAACAGTTGCTTCAAAGAACGCAGCTACGCCAAAAAAAGGAGGCAATTTACTTGCAACCTTAGCACCAATCGCTTGTGTCGTTGCAGGCTATGTACTCTGGCGTTTTGTATTAGGTAACGCAAGTAATTTCACTAACCCGGATCCAAGTGGTGGTTTCTGGCCAGCGCACAAAGGACCAATGGGTACATTTACAAAAATGTACGAGGGTGGTATTGTAGTTCCTATCTTAATTGCAAACTTTTTAGTTGTATTGACTTTCTCAATTGAAAGAATGCTAACAATTAAAAAAGCAAACGGGAATGGAAATATTGCTGAATTCATTCGTCAAGTTCAATTCCATTTAGCGAACAAGGAAGTGGATAAGGCTTTGGCTGCATGTGATAAGCAAAAAGGTTCTGTAGGCAATGTAATGAAATCTGGCTTGACTAAGTACAAGGAGATGATTACCAATACAGAATTAGATACTGATCAAAAAGTATTGAACATTCAAAAAGAAATCGAAGAAGCTACTGCATTGGAATTACCAATGTTAGAAAAGAACTTAGTTTTCTTATCAACGATCGCATCGGTTGCAACCTTATTAGGTTTGTTCGGTACGGTATTAGGTATGATTCGTTCTTTCTCTAAATTAGGTGAAGAAGGTGGTGGTGAAGCTGCACGTGAATTGTCTCAAGGTATCTCTGAGGCATTGTACAATACTGCATTAGGTATTGGAACTTCTGCTGTTGCAATCATTATGTATAACATCTTTACTACAAATATTGATGGTATCACTTATGGTATCGATGAGTCTGGATTTACTTTGACTCAAAGTTTCGCTGCAAACTATAAATAATAAATTCATTAAGGCCTGGCCTTATAAATATCAAAAGACTATACAATGGGTAGAGCAAAATTACCTCGTAAAAGCACTAACATCGACATGACAGCCATGTGTGATATTGCCTTCCTTTTATTGTCTTTCTTCATCTTGACAACAAAGTTTAAGCCTGCAGAAGCAATCGCTGTGGAGACGCCAAGTTCGGTGGCTTCAAAAGTTGCACCAAGTCAGGACTTTGTTTTGGTTACAATTGATAAGGATGGTAAGGTTTTCCTGACCATGGATGACGAACAAAAGAAAGAACTAGTTGCGAATACTATAAACAGTGAGCGTAATTTAGGCATCAATGTAGCTGCCTTCAAAAAAGCAGGTTTCATTGGCGCTCCATTAAATGGATTGAATTCTTTTTTAGCGCTTCCTGAAGAAAACAGAAAAGGCGATCAATTACCTGGTATACCATGTAAGGATAGCACAAACAATGAATTGACTTATTGGATGCAAGTGGTGAAAGCAGCATATGCAGGTGAGAAGATGGACCTTTTATTAAAAGGGGACAATGTTGCTAAGTATCCAGCTTTCAAAAACGTGATTGCAGCCTTCAAGAAAAATGAATTGTTGAAGTTTCAAATGGTTACCAATCCTGAAAACGCACCAGAAGGCTCTGAACTATGGAAGAGTTCTATGAAGGGTGAAAAACAGGAAGATTAATTTTAATAACTAATTAAAAGCGCATACAATGGCAGAATTAGATACCTCGGGTGGTGGTGGCCATAAAAAAGGACCAGGGGTCAAAAAAGGAAAAAAGTTATCAACTCGCGTTGATTTAACACCAATGGTGGACTTAGGTTTCTTATTGATCACCTTTTTCATCTTTACCACAACCATGAGCCAACCAACTGCGTTAAAGTTGTTTTTGCCTGATGATAAGGTAACAGACGAGCCTAACAAGGCCAAAGAATCTGGTGTACTTACCATCTTAATGGGGGCTGATAATCATATCTATTATTATGAAGGACAATTAAAATCAGATGGTTCTAATTTTCTTTCAGCCTCTTATAACGGCGAGAACTCTATCCGTGATGTGATCTTGAAAAAGAAAGCTGACGTTAGAAGTAGATCAAGAGATACCGAGAATCCTTACAAGGATTTCGTAGTCGTGATCAAACCTGGTGTTGAGTGCAATTACAAAAATGTAATTGACATCTTGGATGAAATGGCGATTAACGTTGTAAAAAAATATGCATTAGTAGATATTTCTGACGGGGAAGCTCAGTTGGTTAAAATTTCTGATGCAAGTTCACAAACTTCGGCAAGTAATTAAAAGCATTAAACATGGACATAAATAAAATATTAACCGCAGATGTTCTTGATATCCTTTTCGAAGGCAAGAATAAAGCCTATGGTGCTTATGATTTACGTAAAACGTACAATAATCGCTTAAGAAATGGTCTTATTGGCATGATAAGTATCACTTTAGCTGTAGGTCTTGGTGCAATTTTATCAAACTCAATCAAGAGTGATAAAGTAGAAGTGATTGCGGTAGATTTATCTTTAGAGAATGTAGATCAAGATGAAAAAAAGCCTGAACCACCACCACCACCGCCGCCAAAACAAGAACCACCTAAGGTTGAAGTGACCAAATTCACACCTCCGAAAATTGTAAAAGACGAGGAAGTGAAAGAAGAAGATGAAATCAAGGAAGTTGAGAAATTGGAGGAAACTAAGATCAGTACATTTAACCAAGAAGGTATCAAAGACGATGGATTGGTAGCTCCTGTAGAACAAAGTACTGGTGCTGTAGAAGCTCCAAAAGACGAAGACTATGACAAGTTATTCACTTCGGTTCAAATCCAAGCTGAGTTCCCTGGTGGACAAGGCGGATGGGTAAGATACCTAGAGCGTACCTTGAATAGAGACTTACCAGTTGAAAATGGCGCACCTACTGGAAAATACTCTGTAGTGGTTTCTTTCATCGTATCTAAAGATGGTACTATCTCTGAGGTAAAAGCAGAGAATGATCCTGGTTATGGTACAAAAGAAGAAGCAGTACGTGTAATTCAAAGAGGACCAAAATGGAAACCAGCTGTTCAAAATGGACGTAATGTAATTTACAGACAAAGACAAGCGATTGTTTTCATGGTTTCTGAAGACTAAGATTCAATCTGATTCAATATAAAAAGGCTCCCAATTGGGAGCCTTTTTTGTGTAATTTTGCATCCATGCAAAGCACATTAAGTAACTGGAATGACACCATCGTAGCACTCGCTACAGCACCTGGATTAGGCGCCATAGCGGTGATAAGACTGAGTGGTCCAGAAGCAATTCAAATTGTCAATGCAGTATTTGAGAAAAAAGATTTAACCAAGCAAGCATCCCATACGGTTCATTTTGGAAAATTGATGGACAAGGGCTTGGTATTAGATGAAGTAGTAGCAAGTATTTACAGAGCACCTAAATCCTACACAGGCGAAGAGGTAGTAGAAATTTCATGTCATGGTTCGCCATTTATCCAGGACTCCATCTTACAATTGATGATTGAAAAAGGCGCAAGGATGGCTAAGCCTGGCGAGTTTACACAACGTGCCTTCTTAAATGCAAAATTAGATTTAACGCAAGCCGAAGCGGTGGCCGATTTAATTGCCAGCAATACAGAGGCCGCAAGAAAAACTGCATTACATAATTTGAAAGGCGGCTTCTCTAATGACTTGCAATTAATGCGTGAAAAATTAATTAAGTTTTCGGCATTAATTGAATTAGAATTAGATTTTTCACAAGAGGATGTGGCATTTGCTAATAAAAAAGAACTCGAAATTTTAGTCCAACAATTGCAATTCAAAACACAAGCATTGTATGACTCATTTAAGTTAGGTAATGTGATTAAAAATGGGGTACAAGTGGCGATTGTTGGCAAACCTAATGCAGGGAAATCTACACTTTTAAATGCGATGTTAAATGAAAACCGGGCTTTGGTCAGTGCTATTCCTGGGACCACTCGAGATACCGTCGAAGAATATTTAAATATACAAGGGGTTTTATATAAATTAATTGATACAGCAGGTATCAGAATGCAAACCGATGATACCATTGAACAAATGGGTATCGAAAAAAGTAGGGAAAAAATGCAAGAAGCAGATATTATCATTGCTTTATTTGATGCAAGTTCACATACCATATCAGACATTCAAGCATGGCAATCCGAGATTGGTGTTACAAAAGATAAATTAATTTTAGTAGGCAATAAAATTGACCTTGCAACAGATCAAGCTATTCAAGCTGATCCTGCATTTAAAGAAGTACTTTTTATCTCTGCTAAAAACAAACAAAATATTATTGCTATAGAAAATGCATTGAATCAAAAAGTGGTTGGTGATGCATTGAATAAAGAAGGCACTATTGTTACCAATGCAAGGCATGTGGCTTCTCTAAAAAAATTAATGCTTTCGTTGAATGATATTGAAACAGGCTTGATACAAAATGTAACAGGCGATTTATTGGCTTTGGATATACGTCAAGCACTGCATTATCTTGGTACCATTACGGGGGAGATCACTAATGAAGATCAATTGGATTTTATTTTTTCTAAATTCTGTATTGGTAAATAAAGACCAATTACAATCAATCAATGGTTTACATCGAACCGCCTTCTATAAATCTTGCATCCACTGTTAGTTCAGATAATGTTTTTCCACCTTTTAAATTTGCGAGCATTTGTACGAATGCCAATTTACCTAATTCGTAACCACTTGTTTCTACATAACTAATATTGGGATGGTATAGACTTGGAATAAAACCATTACTAATACTTATGACGCCAATCTCTTTTGGAACCTTAATGTTCAGGGCCTGAATTGCTTTCATCACGCCTATTAAAATTTCGTCAGTCATCGCAAATACAGTATCAAATTTTTGTGTTTTGCTTAGATGTTTTTTAAATGCAGCTTCAGCTTCTAATGAGCTATAGGTATTTTCATAAGTACAATGCGTTTTAGGCGCATACTTTTCCATGAATTGTTGAAAGGCTTGCTTTCTTTTTTGACTAATGGATAAACCAGGATCACCAAATAATGCTAGTACACGTTTTGCACCTCTTTGAATAATATTTTCTGCAGCAATGATGGCACATCTTTCGTCCGCCATCCTTACTTTAGTATATTTATTGTCTTTTGGAACAATATCAAAAAAGACAACTGGAATAGCTCTGTCACTCATTTTCTCATACACTTCCAAATTATGTGTATGTGCAGATAAACATGCAAAAACACCAGAAACACGGTTCTGTCTAAAAATCTTTAAGTTATTTAGTTCATTATCTGTGTTGTTACTTGATTGTAAGATCATCAACGCATACCCATTTTTTCTACTTTCCTCTTCTATCGCTGCTATGAAACTGTCATAAAATAAATTGGCAATTGCAGGAACGATCACGCCAAAAATTTTACTACTCTGCGTTCTTAATTGAATCGCGTAAGCATTTGGCTCGTAGTCAAGGCTATTTGCTAGTGCATGGACCTTCTCTTTTGTGGCTGTTGAAATATCTGGATGGTCTTTCAATGCCCTAGATACCGTGGATATACTGAGCTGTAATTGTTGCGCCAATAATTTGAGGGTGGTGTTCGTCATAGCAAGTAATCTTTACAAAGTTCAATTTAAGGAAAATTAACACAAAATTTACCGCAATCGTTTGCGTAAATCAACTATTTTTTTAATATAGAACCATTTCTAGAGACCATGATTTGATAGCGATATTGTCAACAAATCAAGCTATTATTGAGTTATATGCGATTTTTTGGGTTCAGAATGGCAGAAAAAACGAACATTTGTGAAAGGCCAGGCCCAAAAGTTAAAAATTATTTAACAAAAGATTTGTTTCATATCAAAAATGTGTATTTTGTATCTGCTTATTAAACCAATAAACTGCCAATTATGAATTTTTCAAAAATTGTTAAGTCCTCTTTTTTAGGACTGTTCCTTGGCTTGCTTGCAATCAATGCACAAGCACAGAACAAAACAGTTACAGGTAAGGTATTAGATGCAAAAGATGGTTCTCCAATCGCAGCAGCTTCTGTTGTTGCTAAAGGAACCTCAACAGGTGCTAAAACAGCAGCTGATGGAACTTTTGCTATCACAGTCCCTTCTTCTGTAACAAAATTAGTTGTTTCAACTGTAGGCTACTCATCTAGAGAAGTAAATGCAGATGGAAACGTAACTGTATCATTAAACCAAACAAGCGAGCAATTGAATGAAGTTGTTGTTGTAGGTTATGGTACACGTAAAATCAAAGATGCGACTGGTGCGGTTGTTTCCTTGGGTGAGAAGTCCTTTAACAAAGGGATTATTTCTTCTCCAGAGCAATTATTGCAAGGTCGTGTTGCTGGTGTGAATGTAACAACAAATTCTGGTGAGCCAGGAGGTGCTGTAAACGTGACTATCAGAGGTACTTCATCTGTAAGAAGTAACAACAACCCATTATATGTAGTGGATGGTGTGCCTTTATACGGTGGTGGTACAGTAGGAAGTTCTATCACAGTTGATGGTGGAACGACTGCAAGAAACCCATTGTCATTTTTAAACCCGAACGATATTGAGAACATCTCTATCTTAAAGGATGCCTCTTCTGCAGCTATTTATGGTGCTAGAGGTGCGAATGGTGTTGTGTTAATCACTACTAAGTCTGGTAAAGGTAAGCCTAGCTTAACTTTCAATGCAACTACATCAGTATCTACAACTGCGAATCGTTATGATTTAGCTAGTCCACAAGAATTTATGTATGGTATCAAAAAGACATTAGATGAAGCAGGATTTGACTTCTCTGGTGTTGGTTCAAATGATAAAGGCTATAATACAGATTGGCAGGATCAAGTTTTCCAAACTGCAATTTCTAATAGCTATAACTTAGCATGGGGCTTCTCAAATTCAAAGTCTTCTTTGAAATTGAATGGTTCATTCGATAACCAAGAAGGTATCGTTAAGACTCAAGGGTTAAAGCGTTACACTTTTGGTTTGAAATATTCTAATCAATTGACTTCTCGTTTAAAATTAGATGTAACTGCTAACCAATCTATCGTTAACAACAGCTATGCTCAAGTAACGAATAACGCTGGTTACCAAGGTTCATTGATTGGATCAATGATTGGTGCTAACCCAACATTCCCTGTTTACAATTCAAATGGTCTATGGTTTGATAACCAAGATGGTAACAGAAACCCTGTTGCAATTTTAGAAGGTTATAAAGACAATGACACTTATAATAAATTATTAGCGAATGTGTCTGTATCATACAAGATCTCAGACGATTTAACTTATAAGGCGATCTTCGGTATGGAGAATGGTGCTTCTGAGCGTTTAACTTTTGTTGACCCTCGTTTACCAGGTGCTTATATCCAAGGTACAATCAACATTCGTGGTAAGAACTATGTTGGATCTGATTTTTCTGGTAAAGGAAGAGCAGCACAACAATTCTTAGATCAAACTTCTAGCTTGATCGAGCACACGTTGAACTATGATAAGACTTTCAAGAACGGTAATAACTTACAAGCCTTGGCTGCCTTCTCTTATCAAAAAACAACTGACTACTACAGAGCTTCACAAAGATGGGGTAATGCTGGTGCAACTCGTATGTTAACTAATTTCAAAGAGTACACTGGTGGTGTAACTGATGTATATGGTGACAGTACTCAAGTTGAATTACAGTCTTACTTCTCTCGTGTAAACTACACAATGAAAGACAAGTATATCTTATCTGCATTGGTGAGAATAGACGGATCTTCTAAATTTAGCTCTGGTAGCAAATACGGTACTTTCCCTGCGTTTGGTTTCAAATGGAGAATTTTAGAAGAAAAATTTGCTCAAAATACTTTGGGTAAAATCTTCTCTAACTTTGACATGAGATTGAACTACGGTATCACAGGTAACCAAGAGTTCCCTGCATATGCTTCTTTAGCTTTAAGACAAAGAGACTTTACAGGTGGATCAAATACAATTTCTAACTCTAACCCTAATTTACGTTGGGAGCAAACAACTACAACTGGTGTAGGTATTGACTTCTCTATGTTCAATGGTAGATTGAATGGTACTGTTGATTATTTCAACAAGACGACTCAAGATTTATTGACTTTGATCAGCTATCCTCAACCAGCAGCATCTGCTGATCGTTGGGTGAATTTAGATGGTGATGTTGTTAATAAAGGTTGGGAATTTGGTTTAGACTACCAATTGGTTCGTCCAGCTTACAGAGGTGCATTTGGATGGGATGTGAATTATAACATGTCTTTCTTAAACAACAATGTAACTGGATTCGGATCTACTGTGCTTAACACAGGTGAGGTTTCTGGACAAGGTTTATCTGGTGCTTACGCACAAACAATCCGTGATGGTTCTCCTTTATTCACTTTCGTTATGCCTACTTTCTTAAGATTTGACGCTTTTGGAAATGGTGTATATGCAAATGGTGCTAAGGATGAAATTCAAGGATCAGCTTTACCTACATTCAATGCAGGTTTAACAAACAACTTTACATACAAGAAATTAACTGCTAGCATTTTCTTTAATGCAGTAACTGGTTTCTATGTATACAACAATACTGCAAATGCATTGTTATTAAAGGGTAGTTTGAAGAATGCAAAGAATGTTACAAGAGAAGTTGTGAATTCAATTGAGAATTCAATCAACCCAGGTAACGTTTCAACTCGTTTCTTAGAAAAAGGTGATTATATCCGTTTAGCGAATGCAAGCTTAAGTTATGCATTAGATGTGAAGCAAGGTTCATTCATCAAAGGATTGAACTTGACTTTATCTGGTCAAAACTTAGCATTGTTCACGAAGTACTCAGGTTTAGACCCAGAGGTGAACGTGGACAAATCTAGAAACGGTGTTCCTTCTCGTGGATTTGACTATACTGCAACTCCAAGAGCAAGAGTAGTTACTTTTGGTATCAACGCTCGTTTTTAAATTAATAAATAATAATACACATGAAAAATAATTTCATCAAACAAACTACTACCTATATCGCTGCTATTGCAGTGACATTAGGAGCAGTCTCTTGTTCAAAATTAGATGAACAAGTGTACGGTTCTAAATCAGTAGCTACAGCTTCGACTGGATCTGCTACTGCTGACCTTAACTCAGTTTATGGTCAATTGAACCAATTGTCAGGCCAATATGGCTGGCATGCGTTGCAAGTACACTCTACTGATGAGTTACTTGGACCAACCCGTGGTACTGACTGGGATGACTTTGGTACTTGGAGAAAAATCCACTTGCATGCAACAGATGGTGCGCACAATCAGATTTATGATACTTGGAATGGTTTAAATGGTGCTTTATTCCAAGCGACATTAGTTGCAGAAAAATCTACTGGAGCTGCTCAAGCAGAAGGTAAATTTTTAAGAGCCTTCTTTGCAACTCAAGTAATGGATATCTACGGACAAGTTCCTTACAGAGCTGCTGCTGATGGTCCAGATAAAATCCCTTCTGTTAAAACAAGATCAGAAGCTTTTGATTGGATTATGAAAGATGTTGATGATGCAATTGCTGCTTTACCAAATTTTGGTACTGGAAGTGATATGCACAAAGCAAACAAGCAAGCTGCTCAGTTCTTGAAAGCGCGTTTGTTGTTGAATAAGGCTGTTTACAAAGCAGATCCTAAGACACCTACAGCTTTCACTTTTGCTCCTGCTGATATGGATCAAGTAATCACTTTAGTGAATGCAATTGAAGCTTCTGGCAAATTTGCATTGTCTACTGGATACTGGGATAACTTTAAGTGGGATAACTACCAAAAATCAACTGAGTTGATTTTATCAAGAGCATCTAATGGTCCTGGTAAAGCAACACAAACAGGTGGTAACACTGGTGTTACTTGGGCAACTGGTATGGGAACACACTACAATCAGTCTTTCTCTGGTTGGAATGGTTTCACTACAACTGCTGATTTCTACAATTCATTTGCTGACGGCGATCAACGTAAAACTGCAGAATTAGCAGGTGCAACTGAAATACATGGTTTCACTGCTGGATTCATGGCTGGCCAACAATATAAGTATGCTGATGGCAAGAAAGTAGAAGTTAAAGATCGTTCTGGTGGAAAATTAGTTTTCACTCCAGATGTAAGCTTATTCTTCTCTACAGAATCTAAAGGTATTAGAACTAATAAGTATCCTTTAAAAGGAGATCAATTAGGATTTAACGAAGAAAATGAGTTTGTTATCTTCCGTTATGCTGATGCAATGTTAATGAAAGCAGAAGCTTTGTTAAGAACTAGCAAGGCAGCTGACGCATTAGTGATTGTAAATAACATCAGAAAGCGTGCTGGAACAACTAATCTATCTGCAGTTACATTGAATGATCTTCTTGCAGAAAGAGGTCGTGAGTTGTACTTAGAAGGTTCAAGAAGAACTGATATGATTCGTTTTGGTAAGTACAATGATCCTGTAAACGAAAGACCATTAAAGTCTGACGCTTTCAGAGTTGTTTATCCTATCCCTAACCAAGCGGTGTCTTCAAATCCTAATTTGAAGCAAAACTTCGGTTACTAGGATCTACCAAAATAGTTAACCTATTATAGAAAAGGCCGCGGTTTACCGCGGCCTTTTTGTTTTGAGGAGCTTTGATAAAATTTAAAGCCCCTCAAAACAACTATTATGATTTTAGGCGGGCGTTTACGCCCGCCTTTTGTTTCCCGGAAGGCTTTATAAAATTTAAACCTCCCAGGAAACAACTATTATGATTTTAGGCGGGCGTTTACGCCCGCCTTTTTGTATTTTTATGCATACAATACGAACCTGATTTTATGCAAAAAATTTATATTCTACTTTTTGTTTCCATCTTTTTTTCAGCTTGTACAAAGTCTAAAGATGGACAGCTTTTTGAAAAAGTTGAAAACAGCGGAATAGCATTTACCAATACGGTGACAGACGAGAAGGATAATAATATTTTTAAGTATCGCAATTTTTACAATGGTGGTGGAGTAGGTATTGGTGATATTAACAATGACGGACTAGTCGATGTTTTTTTTACGGCCAATCAAGGTGCGAATAAGTTATTCTTAAATAAAGGGGAATTTAAATTCGAAGATATTTCTGACAAAGCAGGTTTTCCAAATAAAGACCAATGGAGTACGGGTGTCACCATGGTTGATATCAATAACGATGGTTGGTTGGATATTTATGTGGCCAATGCAGGGCATATGATGCAAGAGGATTTACGTAAGAATCAATTGTTCATCAACAACCATGATTTAACTTTTACGGATAGCGCAGAAGCCTATGGCTTAGCAAATAATGGGTACACCACACATGCCTCTTTCTTTGATTATGATATGGATGGCGACTTGGATTGTTTTATGGTAAACAACAGTCCAATTCCAGTCAACACATTGAACTATGCGAACGCAAGAGACATCAGAGCAGAAAATTCAGCAGTAGCTGATTTTTTAAAAGGCGGTGGCGATCATTTATATAAAAACGAAGGTGGAAAATTTGTAGAGGTATCTGCTGAAGCGGGTATACATGGTTCTTTAATTAGCTTTGGATTGGGTGTAACCATTGGAGATGTGAATGGGGACGCATGGCCCGATGTATATGTGTCCAATGATTTTTTTGAAAGAGATTATTTATACATCAATCAAAAAAATGGCACATTCAAAGACGAAATAGAAACCTATACAGAACATAATAGCATCGCATCTATGGGCACCGACATGGCCGATGTGAACAATGATGGTTATCCAGACATTTTTACAACAGAAATGTTGCCAGATAATGACTTCAGACTTAAAACCACCACCTCATTTGACAATATTGATATCTATCGTTTAAAAGTAGCTAGTGGGTTCTACCATCAGTTCATGCACAATGCTTTGCAGTTAAATAATAAGAATGGCAAGTACAAAGAAGTTGCACGTTTTTCGGGTGTGGAAGCGAGTGATTGGAGTTGGGGCGAAATGATCTTTGATGCAGACAATGACGGCTACAACGATATTTATGTGAGCAATGGCATCTATCGTGACTTAACCAATCAAGACTTTATAGATTTTTTTGCGAATACCATGATTCAGAAAATGGTGTTATCTGGCAAGAAAGATGAGATCAGTAGTATCATTGAAAAAATGAGCAGTCAACCTATTCCAAATAAAATGTTTAGAAACAATGGAGACTTGACATTTAAGGATATGGGTAAGGATTGGGGTTTGGATATCCCAAGCTTTTCCAACGGCGCAGCTTATGGTGACTTAGACAATGATGGCGACTTAGACATGGTAGTGAATAATAACAATATGCCAAGCTTTATCTTTAAAAACAAGAGTAGGGAAAAAAATAAAAATGGGTTTATTGGATTTAAGCTAAAAGGCTTACCACAAAATATCAATGCAGTTGGAGCAAAAATCAATGTTTTTATTCAAGGACAAATTTTAAGTAAGGAAGTCATTCCTGCAAGAGGGTTTCAGTCTTCTGTGGATTACAAACAAATTTTTGGGTTAGGAAAGTTTACAAAAATCGATTCTGTACAAGTGATCTGGCCTAATCTAACACAAAGTATTTTAAAATTACAAAAGCTCGATACAGTCTACACGATTGATCAAGCTACACAAACTGTAAAACCATTTGTGGTGGTGCAAGAAAAAATCGCACCCTTATTTGAGGAAGTAAAAAGCAATTTTGAAAAGCATGCCGAGGACGACCATGTAGACTTTTATGCAGAAAGAATCATTCCAAGAATTCTTTCACAAGAAGGTCCTAAAGCGGCTACTGCCGACATCAATGGAGATGGATTAGCAGATCTTTTCATTGGTGGGGCTAATAATAAGGGAAGTCAAATTTACCTTCAAACAAGTAATGGAGATTTTAAACCAAGGCCACAAATTGCATTTAAAGCATTTGAGTCTTATGAAGACGTGGCTGCCGTATTTTTTGATGCCGACAAGGATGGAGATATGGACTTATTGGTAGGTTCTGGTGGGAACAATCGATTATCTAATAGAGGCGAATTGAATCACCGTCTTTTCTTAAACGATGGGAAAGCTAATTTTACGCATAGTGCAGATGCATTTCCGGTATTTGAATACAATACAGGCGTGATGGTACCATTGGACTATGATTTAGATGGTGACCTGGATCTATTTGTTGGGGCCCGAAATACCCCTTTAAAATACGGGGTAACACCTGCGAGTGCTTTATATCAAAATAACGGGCGAGGTCAGTTTAAAGACGTGACTTCATCGGTTGCACCAGACTTTTCAAAACTAGGAATGGTGACCAGTGCCGTGGCCGGTAAGTTGAGTAATCAAGCTGGCACATCATTGATCATTGTTGGAGAATACATGTATCCAATTGTGTACGCCTTTGAAAAAGGAAAAATGGTAGAGCAAACAACCAATTTAAAAGGATTGAATGGCTGGTGGCAGTCTATTCATATGGCAGATATAGATGGGGATGGGTTCCAAGATTTAATCATTGGCAATATGGGTGAGAACGGCTACCTAAAACCAACGCCAGCAGCGCCTGTGAAACTTTGGATCAATGATTTTGATGGGAATGAAAGTATCGATAAAATTTTAACTAGAACGGTTGACGGCAGAGATGTTCCTGTATTCATGAAAGGCGAAATGCAAGAACAAATTCCATTACTCAAAAAAGAAAATCTGAATTACGAAGTATATGCTAAAAAAGCCTTCCAAGAATTATTTAAAAAAGAATTAGTAGAGAAAGCAGCAATGAAATTGTATAACTATAGTAGTTCAATTATTGCATGGGGAAAAGGCAATGGTCAATTTGATATTCAACGCTTACCAAATGAAGTGCAATTTTCTTCCTTGAATGCGATGGTGTCCACCGATGTCAATGCAGACGGCAAGATAGACATGGTTATGGGCGGTAATCAATTTGGATTCCTTCCGCAGTTCGGTCGATTAGACGCTAATTATGGTTTGGTATTATTGAATCAAGGTAATCGTAAACTTGAAGTGGTAGAAGATAAGCAATCTGGCTTAGCCATTACAGGACAAGTAAGAGATATGGTATTGTTTCAGCAAGCTGCACAAAAAAAGATCTTGTTTATTAGAAACAATCAGGTTCCGGTATTCATGAAATTAAAATAATTGTATGTTGTTTAAATATATCCAAAGCTGGAAAAAAGCGGTATCAAATTTTACATCAAATGCAATCATCTTTGCATTGAGTGGACTGCTTTTTGCGTGTAACCAGCCAACTAAGGAACTGCCTTTGTTTGAAGCACTTTCAGCCGAGCAAACAGGGATTCAATTTGAAAACAAATTACATCCAAATGAGGAGTTCAATATGTTTCATTATATGTACTATTACAATGGAGCAGGAGTAGCCACAGGAGATTTTAACAATGATGGACAGGCGGATATCTTTTTTGCTTCTAACGAGGGGGACAATCAATTGTATTTGAATAAAGGAAAATTACAATTCACCGAAGTCAGTAAAGAAGCGCAGATACCACAGGATAGTGCATGGAATACGGGGGTGTCTGTAGTGGATATTAATAATGACGGGTTATTGGATATCTATATTTGCAGGCTTGGTAATTTCGAAAAATTCATATCCAAGAATCAATTATTGATTTGTGTAGCAATCGAAAATGGTATTCCAAAATACAAAGAAGCTGCCGCCGAATATGGCTTAGATTTTTCTGGCTTCAGTACGCAAGCAAGTTTTTTTGATTACGATCAGGATGGGGACTTAGATGTCTTTTTATTGAATCACTCTGTACACCAGAACGGTACATTTGCACCAAGGACAAGCTTTATGGGCACTTTTGATCCATTGTCTGGGGATCGTATTTTTGCCAATAACAATGGGCGTTTTGAAGATGTAACACAAGCATCAAAAATTAATAGTACGGCTATTAGTTATGGATTGGGTGTAGTGATGAGTGATATCAATTTAGATGGCTGGGTTGATATTTATGCAGGAAATGATTTTCATGAAAATGATTACCTGTATATCAATCAAAAAAACGGCAGCTTTAAGGACGAGCAAAAAGAAAGATTGATGCACACTAGTCAGTACTCCATGGGGGTAGATGCGGCAGATTTAAATAATGACGGATTTCCGGAAATCGTTTCAATGGATATGTTACCCAAGGACCCTTATATTTTAAAAAGGTCTTTAGGAGAAGACGATTATGATATCTATCAATACAAGATATCAGTTGGTTATGACTATCAGTTCACACGTAATAACTTGCAATGGAATCGTCGCAATGGCAAGTTCAGTGAAGTGGGTATGTATGCTGGCATGTTTGCAACAGATTGGTCTTGGGCGACCTTATTTATGGACTTTGACAACGACGGCTACAAGGATATTTTTGTTGCAAATGGCATCCCTAAGCGTATGAATGATATGGATTATGTAAACTATGTATCCAATCAAGAAATTCAAGAAAAAATAAGGGACAATAAAATGGGCGAAAAGGATATGGCGCTGATAGATCGTTTCCCTGAAATAAAAATACCCAATCAATTCTTTTTGAATAAAAAGGGATTGTCATTCGATGATAAAGAGAAGGCCATTATTAATAATCCTTCTTCTTATTCGAATGGCGCTGCCTATGCCGATTTTGACAATGATGGCGATTTAGATTTAGTGGTCAATAATGTAAATGACAAGTCATTCATTTACGAAAATAAAAGCAGTCAAGATACAACAGCACATTCGGTTGCAGTGACACTGAAAGGGTCTGCAGTAAATATCAATGCCATTGGCGCCAAATTGATTTTATTTACGCCTGGTGAAATAAGAACCTATGAAAAGTTTCCAGTAAAAGGTTTTTTGTCTAGTATGGAAATCCCATTATCTATTGGTTTAAAAAATACAAAAGTCGATTCAGCTTTTTTAGTATGGCCTGATAACAGTTTTCAAAAAATCAATCCTGCCGAGTTTAAGAAAAAGCAATTGTCACTCGCCTATCAAATTGGGTTACCAAAATTCAATTATGATTTAATCAATCAATATTGGCCACAGCAAACAAAACAAGTGGTGGACCTTACAGCTAGCTCTGGAATTCAATTTAAACATCAAGAGAATATTTTTCAAGAATTCAATAGAGAGCAATTGATTCCACAAATGAATTCAACAGAAGGTCCTGCTTTGGCGGTAGGAGATATCAATAGTGATGGCTTAGAAGATATTTTTATTGGAGGTGCAAGAGGCTTCAGCGCTGCATTATACTATCAACAAGCCAATGGTAAATTCCTGTTATCAAAACAAGAAGCATTCCGTTTAGATAGTAATTACGAAGATATTTGCGCTGTACTGGCGGATGTGAATAAAGACGGATTTCAAGATATCGTTGTTGGTTCTGGGGGCAATGAATACTATGGAGAGGACAAGCACATGATGCCAAGGGTTTACTTAAATAGTAAAAATGGACAGTTTACAATCTTGAATGATGCAATTCCGGTGTATAATCAAAGTTCCGATATCGTTGCTAGAGATTTTAACCAAGACGGTGCCATTGATCTGTTAATCACAAGCAGAGTGAAGGCCATGGATTATGGCGCAGCTATCGATTCGTATCTTTTATATAATTTAGGTGATGGGCATTTTAAAAATGTAACAGCTTCAATTGCGCCAGACTTAATCGGCCTAGGATTTATTACTAGTGCAACAGAAATGGACATCAACAAGGATGGCAAAATGGAAATCTTATTAACGCATCAATGGGGTGGTATTGACGTCTTGTATCCTTCTGTAAAAAAATGGACAAAAGAAAGTGTAACTAATTTACCTGGTTGGTGGAATTTCGCTTTGCCTGTAGATATTGATTTAGATGGAGACATGGACTTTATTGCAGGCAACCTAGGATTGAATACAAGGCTAAAGGCGACAGAGAAAGAACCTATCAGCATGTATTATAATGACTTTGATGATAATGGAAAATTTGAGCAAATCATCACTTTTTATTTACAAGGAAAAGAAATTCCTTTTGCTAATAAGGATGAAATTCAAAGGCAGATTCCTAAAATAAAAAAGTCATTCCTATATGCCGAAGATTTTGCAAAAGCAAACCTGTATGATATTTTCACTAAAGAAAAATTAAAGTCATCTAAACTTGTCAAGGCCTACCATTTTGCGAATACTTTATTCATCAATGATGGTAAAGGTCAATTCACAGCGAAGGTGTTACCATGGGAAGCGCAAATCACTGCTTATAAAACTGCAGTGGTGACGGATGCCAATGGAGATAAATGGCCAGACATTTTAATGATGGGTAATTTTTATGATAACAATGTGCAGATGGGTAGGTATGACGCAGATTACGGCACGCTATTGATTAATACTGGGAAGCAAGACTTTAATGCTGCGCCAATGAATGGATTAAGTATCAAAGGTCAAGTAAGACAGATAGCGCCTATACAATTGAATAAGCAGTTGGCCTTTGTATTGGGCATGAATTCTGATAGCCTAAGACTGATAGCCTTTAAAAAATAGGCCCTATTAAAATACTGGGTAATTGATAGTCGACTTCCACTTTTGTGCATCTTGTTCCTTCATTCTATTGGTATTGTAAATCACATATGGAATTGCGGGACTCGTTTTTTGTTTATCTCCTAGATATTGTTTTGTTGCTATTAGTGCGCTATTCACAGTAGCAGCATCACCTATCACAGCGACAGAAAGTAATTTACCTAATACCATTTTCTTTAGGGTGAAGGGTGGTTTCACCTGAATATCTTTTTCAATAGGAATAGCAACTTGGGTATAAACCTCCTCTTTGTTGATCCTAGTAATATTAACCATTGGGTCATTTTTTATTTTCCCATTTTGAGCAATAATATGTTGCTCTAATTGAGCTACCATATCATAAATCTGAACCAAGGTAGGCGTATCCATCAGCACTTGATCTAAAGCAATCAAGCTAGAATCTTGAACATTGGTTTCTTGAATCTCAAATCCATAAACCCCTTTGACAGTATTGTAATAATTTCCTGCAGCGGAAAGTATAAGATCAAGTTGTCCTTGTATTTTTTTTGCGAATAAATAGTTTTGAACTCTAGCAATAGGAGACCAATTGGTATTCTCCATGGAGGTTTCAAATCCAATGATTGCATTGTTACTTGTATCATCAATAATTGAAAATTCAACAGGTACTTTTACTTCGTCAAGGGTAAGCTCAGTTTGAATCGTTGCCACCATCGTACTAGTCATGTTTAATGTAGTTTCCTTTGGCATCCACTCCCACCATTTATCGGTTTGCATCATCCCTCTAATGACACTTGGTGCGGATTGATTGACCGCTTGGGTTCCCTTTATAATAAGCAGCTTTGGCACTAGTAAATAAACGGCCACCAAGCTTAAGACTACAATAGTGGATAAAAGGAGCACGATTTTACGCATAAGACAATGGTATTGAGAGGTCAAAATTACAAAAATCCCCTTTCATAAGTGCCCAATTTTGACTAAAATGGCTATTTTAGTGTATTGAAAAAACTAGGCGCCATATTATTCTTGGGCATTTTGCTTTTTAACGGATTTGGATACCGTTTGGTATCGAATTATTTTGACCAAAAAGCAACCGATCAATTAGTCCATCTAATTGAAGAAAATAACTATGACGAGTCCTATTTGGTGACTATTAAGACGCCAATCAACCTTCCTTATTATGCCAACAATCCACAATTCGAAAGAGTGGATGGAGAGATTGTCATCAAGGGTATTGTGTATCAGTATGTTCAAAGAAGAATTTACAATGATAGCCTTGAATTAAAAGTATTACCCAACCAAGATCGTTTGCATATCAAAAATGCAAGAGAAGATTTTTATAAATTAGCGCAGGATTTATCTAATAATGGTACAGATAAAAAACCTGTTCCATTGGGAAAATCTACAGCAAAGTTTATCAGCTTTGACTATATAACACAAAATAATAGCTGGCATTTAGTTCCAGCAAATTCGGCGAAGGTAACGACTGGTTATCGTTACGACACGCGTTTAATAAGCAATTATTTAACGGTTAAAGGTCCGCCTCCGAAAATGATTGCTTAATTTTTAGCAACAGCCTTGTGCTTAAGCAATGCTGTTACATCATGTATTTGCATTATTTGTGAATACAATTTGTGTATTTACTATCAACCAATTTCAATGAATAAATTATTTACTGTATTGCTACTAGCAATGACTATGATTGCTTGTAATCAATCCAATGACTATAAAAAAATTACCAATAACCCAGATTTATATGCCTACACGGTGCATGAATTAAATCAAGTGGTGATGGGTAATAACTTTAGTCCAATCGTGGCATCCAGAAACTATGCTTATGCAGCTATTGCAGGCTATGAAGTAGTAGCAGCAGGCGATCCAACAGCTTTCCAAAGTTTAGCTGGACAATTAAAAGGGTTAACAGCATTGCCTAAACCAAAAGACACAGGGAATATTGACTTTCCATATGCCGCATTGGTTGCCTATGCCACAGTAGGACAGGCAGTGACTTTTCCTGAAGGTAGCATGCAGGACTACACAGATAGTTTAAGGAAATTGGTAAAGCAAAACGGTATGTCTAGTAAGATGATTGAATCATCTGAAGCATTTGCTAAAGAAGTAAGTACCACCATTATTGCTTGGAGTAAAAAAGACAATTATGCGCAAACAAGAAGTGCTGAAAGATATACTGTAAAAGATTCACCAGGACGTTGGGTGCCAACACCACCTATGTATGCCTCTGCGGCCGAACCACATTGGGCGGAGATTAGAACAATGGCCATTGATAGTGCTAGCCAGTTCAGACCTTTACCTCCACCTGCTTTTAACGTAACAGATAAAAACAGTGAATATTATAAGCATTTAATGATGGTAAAGAATGCAGGGGATAGTTTAACTGAAGAACAAAAGCATATTGCTAATTTCTGGGATGACAATCCATTCAAAGTGAATGTAACAGGACATGCCATGTTTAGCACCAAAAAGTTTTCTCCTCCAGGACATTGGATGAGTATTGTAGGGATTGCCAATAAAACAGCAAAGTCAGATTTTAATAATGCGGTGTATGCATACGCAAAAACGGCTATTGCCCTATTTGATGCGTTCATCCACACATGGGATGCAAAGTATACCTACAAGACAGTTCGTCCTGAGACGGTGATCAATAAATACATTGATCCTAATTGGAGACCACTTTTACAAACACCGGCATTCCCTGAATACACTTGCGGACACTCAACCGTATCATCTGCAGCTGCAGAGGCTTTGACAAGTGTTTTTGGTGACAATTTTGCTTACACCGATTCTACTGAATTAGAGTTTGGTATTGAAAACAGAAGCTTTAAGTCCTTCAGACATGCAGCAGAAGAGAACAACTGGGCCCGCTTTTACGGGGGTATCCACTTTCACAATTCTTGTATCACAAGTACAGAAAAGGGTCAGGCTTTAGGAAATTATATTGTTTCTAAATTAAAAATGAAAAATTAAGTTCAAGTCAATTGAATTATATATTAACTAACACATGAAAAAATCAATTATATTATTGGCATTGTTATGCCTTGGTTTTATAAATCAATCATATGCACAAGGCTGCGTAGCCATTAGAACAGTGGGTGGCTTGTGCACTATGGAGCATGCAGGCATGCATGAAGAAGACAGTTCAAAATGGACTTTAAATATTAATTATAGGTACTTTACTTCTTACAAACACTTTAATGGTAGAGACGAGCAAAAATTTAGGGTAGAAGAAGGATCAGAAGTAATTAATTATATGAGTGCAATGGATTTTAATTTATTAAGAAACATCAATAGTAAATGGATGGTGGGCATCAATATACCTCTTGTGAATTATGATCGAACTTCTAAATATGAACATTTGGGAAATACGAGTCCTTATCGTTTTGCAACTGCAGCGAGAGGATTAGGTGATATACGTCTTGCAGCCTATAGATGGTTGATTGCACCTGATGCTAATAAAAAAGGAAATTTAATGGCAGGACTAGGTATCAAATTACCAACAGGAAATTTTAAAGCACAGGATGAATTTCAATATACAGCTAACGCCCGTAGAATTGGTTATGTAGATCAGTCTATTCAACCAGGTGATGGCGGATTTGGTGTTACTGTTGAATTAAATGGATTTAGATAAATTAATACAACATGGAGTGCTTATGCCAACGCATTTTATTTATTGAATCCTAGGGATAATAATGGTGTAAGCACAGCAAGAGGTGGTACCCCTACTGCAAATGCCATTAAGTATACATCGAATGTGATGAGTGTCGCTGATCAATACATGGTTCGATCTGGATTGAATTTTAGTAAACAAGCTTGGGCTTATTCATTAGGTTTAAGGTATGAGTGCATTCCAACTTATGACTTGATAGGGAAGAGCACTGGATTTAGAAGACCTGGTAATATTTTATCTGCTGAGCCAGGTGTAACCTATATGTATAAAAAATATAATTTTTTCCTATACACTCCAGTGGCTTTAAGACGTGAAAGACCACAGAGCTATCCAGATATTGTAAGAACTAATCTGACAGGTGTTTTTGCAAGAGGAGATGCTGCATTTGCAGACTATAGTATCAATGTAGGAATGAGTTTCAGGTTCTAATCAATCACTTCCAAAATAGCGAACTCATAAGCGCCTAATACAAAATATTCATTGTCATTACCAACATGATGCGTAAGGCCAGTCCAATGATCTTTTAATTGTGCTGGCCTTATTCCATGTTCTTTAAAGGTATACCAAGTCACAAAGGAGTCCGCAGGTTGATAATTAAAGAGACAGAATAATTTTTTGTCTTCAAAGGAACGGATGAAACTAGCCACATGAATATTATGCGGTGTCATCCAAGTTGCATTGCTAAAATCGCTCAATATGGGCAACGCTTTTCTTATTTGAATCAATTGTTTTGTAGCATTAAAGATGCGGTATTCCAAACTCCCTTTCTTTTTCCTTTGTTCATTTTTATTCCAATCAATAATTGGTCGATGCATCCACCTATTGTCATAGCTTTTTCCTGGGTCATTTAAATAACTATAGTCATTGGTATAGGCCATCTCGTCTCCGTAATACAACATAGGGATACCACCCATGAACATGGAATGCGCCTGCATTAAAATAATTTTCCTCAACGCATTTTCAATTTCACCTGCATTATTCCATGCTATTGCTTTTTCTAATCCACACAATGATGCGAGGGATCCACTGATGCGGGCGTCATTTGTTTTTGGATTGACAGAAAATAAAGCACCAGCAGCTACCGATCCATCATGACTACCTGAGTAATAATTTTTCAAATAGGTTCTATGATGGTAGGGGTTAAATCCAGTTCTTGCAATAATTTCGTCGTCATACCCCAATCCAATATCGTCGTGACATCTTGTGTAGGAGATCCAAGTACAACCATATGGTTTTTGCAAAATAGGATGCTGAGCATTTAGCATGATTCTAGTATCACCAGTAGCAAGCGCATCCCATTGCAATGCCATTTGTGTGGCATTATAAGCCACGTCACATTCGCTTGCAGTATAGTTATCTGTGCCAAAATATTTGATGATTTCATTTGGGGCAACAATGGCTTCTCCTAATAATGCCATGCCTGGGCTTGACACTTGCGTACATTGTTTGATTAATCTGAGTAAAGTATGTGCTTTAGGTAAATTTTGACAGCCAGTACCAATCTCCTTCCAAATAAATGCAGGCGCGTCTATGCGTAAAATATCAACACCTAGGTTCGCGTAAAATAAAATCGTATCCATCATGGCAACCAATACATTTGGATTGCTAAAATTTAAGTCCCATTGATAATGATGGAATACGGTCATCACCCATTTATTCAATTCAGGCACATAGGTGAAACTTCCTGGGGAGGATTCAGGGAAAATTTCGGGCATGGTTTGATCTAATTGATCAGGTATGCCACGATGATCATATAAATAAAAGAAATCTTGATAATAAGGATCTCCAGCCTTCGCCTTCTTTGCCCACTCATGGTGGTGTGAGGTATGGTTTAAAACAATGTCCAACATTAAATACATGTTGGCTGCATTCATGTCTGCGATTAGATTTTTTACATCCTGCAAATTGCCAAATCGACTCGCTACTTTTCTAAAATCCGATACCGCATAACCTCCGTCACTCTCTCCTTCGGGACTTTCAAAGATGGGCATGAGGTGTAAAAAATTAACGCCTAGTTCTTTAAAGTAATCCAATTTTTTTTGTAGTCCTTGAATGTTTTCACTGAATCGGTCCACATATAAACTCATCCCAGTAATTTCATTGCTTAAATACCAATGGCCTAGCTTGGATTTTTCTACATCTTTTTTTAATAAGACTTTGGACCTTTCCTTGTATTGCTGTATCAGTGTTATTAAAAGGCCTTCGAATGCTTCATTTCTTTTTGGATGGTATGCATACACTTCGTCAAATAAGTTTTCGATGGCATTAATATGCGCTAAAAATTGTTGACTAAAAGCCTTATCTTTTTTTGTTGTGTCAACTTTGTATTTCGATAAGAGGTCTGTACCAAATTGATGTAATGGGGTCATTTTCACAGTGCACTTGCAATTTAGGAATTGAAAATAGAATTGTTTAAATGCTTAAATGCTTCCATAGCACCCATGTATTCACATGTTCTTGCGCCTGCTTTATTGGCATTGGCAATCATGGTGCGCCATGATTCAATCGGCAGGGTTGGTAAAGCACTTGGTGTTGTTCCAAGCAGCTGATACAAAACAGCACCTACAAAAGCATCCCCAGCGCCGGTTGCATCTATAGCAGTAATTGGAATACTTGAAATAATTTCAGTGCCATGGCTAGTGGATAGTAAAGTACCTTCCTTGCCGAGTGTAATCGCAAATACGGCATTGGTTTTTGTTCTTAAAGCAGCCGCTGCAGCATCCACCGTATCAAGCCCAGTAATTAAGATGGCTTCTTCGTCACTTAGTTTAAAGAAATCACATGCCTGAATATAATGCCAAGACTGAGTAATAAAACTTTCAGTATTGTTAGGGAATAATAAATGTCGATAGTTGGGATCAAAACTAATTAAAGCACCGGCTTCTTTTGCTTGATTCAATAAATCGATATAGGTTGCTTGTAAAGGTCCAGGTAAGAATCCTGTTGCTGACCCAAAATGCACAATATCATATTCCTTTAAATTCAATCCTGCTAAATCGGCCATGGACAATTGACCATCGGCGCCTCTGTTAAAATAAAAATCGCGTTCTCCATCTTCCATCAAAGAAACAAAGGCAAAAGTGGTAAATGCATTGGGGTCTTGAATGACCCATTTTGTATTCACACCCATTTCACTCATTAAATCAATTAAGTGTTGACCAAAAGGATCCTTGCCCACTTTTGCAGCCATGTCTACATGGCCACCAAGCGCAGCAATAGCAGCAGCTACATTCGCTGGAGCACCACCTGCCTTTTTTAAAAAATTTTGCCCATCAGCTAGTCGACTTCCTCGGTCGGTACAAATCATATCTATCAAGGCCTCTCCAATACACAATACTTTCATATCCTTTTATTTTAGATCAATATCAATATTAATGTCCACCATTCATGGTCATAGTACCATCATTGTTTTGTTGTATGCCTGAACTTTGAATGAACAAAGTAGCAACTGCTGCAAGCAATAACAAGACGCCCGCAAAACTAATAGCTTTACCAGGGTCATTGTTTAAGAAATGTTTTAAGATATAACCAAAGCTTAGATTTTGAATCAACATTGGAATGACTATCATCATGTTAATAATACCCATGTACACGCCATACTTTTCTTTTGGAATTTTATCCACGACCAATAAATAGGGAATGCCCATCATACTTGCCCAAGCCACACCAAATCCTGCCATCGGGACAAACAATAAATTTTTATCTGTGATATGCGGGAACACTAATAAGCCAACAGCTGCCATGATTAAACAGATTACATGAATCATTTTTGGACTTATTTTTTTCGCCAACCAAAGTAAAAAGAAGGCACTTACAAAAGTGATTATATTATACCAACCATTCACCAATCCTGTCCAACCAACTGCTTCGTCGTATGCTGGGTTGTTTTGGTAGACGGTGGTATTCCAAACAGATTGTGCAATACTTTTTGATGCGTTTTGCCAATAACAAAAAAGGGCATACCATTGAAACAAGTAGACCAATGCTAATTGCCACATGACTTTAGGCATATTGCCAATGGCATTACCAATTTCTTTGAAAGGCGTAAATACATTTATTTTTTCCGCCTTCAATGCAATTAATTCTTCCGCTGTAGGTGGAATCTCAGGCGTTTTAAATACTGACCAGCCAACGGTCACAATAGAACAAATACTTCCTAGAAAAAAAGAGGCATACACCCAATAAGGAAGACTGCCATAGGTGCCTGGAATATTTTTCTGAAACACAAATAAAGAAATATTCGCTAAAGTGATACCCAAGCCTGTAAAAAAACTTTGTGTTAAAAAACCTGTAGCGTGTTGTTTGCTTGGTAATTTATCTGCAATAAATGCACGATAAGGTTCCATAGCAGTATTGTTGGCAGCATCTAATACCCACAACAATCCAACGGCCATCCACAAGGCACTACTAAATGGATAAAGGAATAAACATATACTACATAATAGAGCGCCAATTAAAAAGTAAGGCTTGCGTCTTCCAAATCTTGGCGACCAAGTTTTATCACTCATTGCACCAATGATGGGTTGAATGAGTAGGCCTGTCATGGGGCCAGCTAAGTTGAGCATGGGTATCTGATCTGGACTTGCGCCCAACATATCATAAATAGGATTCACTGC